>DASVHT010000101.1:0-11968 GCA_036382455.1 Dermatophilaceae bacterium | reverse complement strand
TCGATCATGGTGCTGCCCATCGTCACGGCGCTCTCGCGTGAGGTCTTCGACCAGACACCCACGTCGCACAAGGACGCCGCCCTGGCCCTGGGCGCGACCCGCTGGGAGATGATCCGCACCGCGGTCCTGCCGTTCGGCAAGCCGGGGGTCATCAGCGCCTCGATGCTCGGCCTCGGGCGGGCGCTCGGCGAGACCGTGGCCGTCATGATCATCTTGTCGACACTGGCTGACGGCGCGACCTGGTCCTGGTCGATGTTCAACGGTGGCGAGACATTTGCGTCCAAGATCGCCAACAACGCCGCCGAGTTCGACTCACCGCAGAAGGCCGGCGCGTTCCTGGCCGCCGGGCTGGTGCTCTTCCTGCTGACCTTCGTGGTCAACGCGATCGCGCGCATCGTGATCGAGCGCAGGAAGGCCTCCAGCGAATGAGTGCCATCGGCGCGGCGTCAGCCTCGAACCTGGGCACCGTGCTGCCGGGGCCGGGGTTCGGGGCGGGTTCGGGGTTCGGCCACCGATCCCGCGGCCGGGCGCTGCGCAACCAGCTGGCTCGGGTCGTGATGTGGGCCGCGTTCGGGATCGCGATGCTGCCGCTGGCGTGGATCCTGTGGAGCGTGGTCAGCAAGGGCGGCGACATGCTGCTGGGCAGCCAGTGGTGGACCAACTCCCAGCGGGGAATCACCAACCGGGTCGTGGGCGGCGGGGCGGTGCACGCGATCCAGGGCACCGTCATACAGGGGCTGGTCACGGCTTTGATCGCCGTGCCGATCGGGGTGATGACGGCCATCTACCTCGTGGAGTACGGCCGCGGCCGCCTTGCCAAGACCGTCAGCTTCATGGTCGACATCCTCACGGGCATCCCGTCGATCGTCGCGGCGCTGTTCATCTACGCCGTCTGGGTCACCGCGTTCGGGTTCCAGCGGGTGGCCTTCGCCGTGTGCCTGGCGCTGGTGCTGCTCATGATCCCGGTCGTCGTGCGATCGACCGAGGAGATGCTCAAGCTCGTGCCCAACGAGCTGCGGGAGGCCTCCCTGGCACTCGGGGTGCCCAAGTGGAAGACGGTCGTGCGGATCGTCCTGCCCACGGCCTTCTCCGGCATCATCACCGGCGTCCTGCTCGGCATGGCCCGGGTCATGGGAGAGACTGCGCCGCTGCTCATCCTGGGGCCGTACACCAAGAACATCGCAACCAACCTGTTCGGCGGGCTCATGCCGACCCTGCCCACGATGATCAACCAGGACCGCACCGAGGTGCTGCAACCCGCGCTCGACCGGGTCTGGGGGGCCGCGGCAACCCTGATCCTGCTGATCCTGCTGCTCAACGTCGCCGGGCGCCTCATCGCCTACTTCGGGCGGCCCAAGGGCTGACCGGGCCACCCGGCATACACTTTCGGCAGCTTCAGATTCTGCAGTCTTCGACTCGGAGGACCACAAACAGCCCATGGCCAAACGCATCGACGTCAAGGACCTCAACGCCTTCTACGGCACCTTCAAGGCCGTCGAGGACGTTTCCATGACGGTCGAGCCGCGCTCGGTAACGGCCTTCATCGGCCCGTCCGGCTGCGGCAAGTCGACGCTCCTGCGGACGCTGAACCGCATGCACGAGGTCATCCCGGGCGGGCGGGTCGAGGGGTCGGTGCGCCTGGACGACGTCGATCTGTATGCCGCGAGCGTGGACCCCGTGGCCGTTCGGCGCACCGTCGGCATGGTGTTCCAGCGGCCGAACCCCTTCCCCACGATGTCGATCGCGGACAACGTGGCGGCCGGCCTGCGGCTCAACGGCCTGAAGAACAAGAAGGAGCTGGCCGAGAAGGTCGAGGCCTCGCTGCGGGGCGCGAACCTCTGGAAAGAGGTCAAGGACCGGCTGAACAAGCCAGGCGCCGGACTGTCCGGCGGTCAGCAGCAGCGGCTGTGCATCGCCCGGGCCATCGCCGTCGAGCCCCAGGTACTGCTGATGGACGAGCCCTGTTCGGCACTGGACCCGATCTCGACGCTGGCCATCGAGGACCTGATCTCGGAACTGAAGAGCAAGTACACCGTCGTGATCGTGACACACAACATGCAGCAGGCGGCCCGGGTGTCGGACCGGACGGCGTTCTTCAACCTCACGACAACCGGCGAGCCCGGGCGTCTGATCGAGATGGACGACACGCAGAAGATCTTCAGCAACCCGACGCAGCGCGCCACCGAGGACTACATCTCGGGCCGATTCGGCTAGACCCCTTTGCTCACTTCAGGCCGGTTTGCTCAGTTCAGGCCGGTCGTTGAGCCGAAATCGGCCTGTCCGAGCGGCCTGAAATGAGCAAGGCCCGGGCGCGGTGACGTTTGGCCTGTGGATGACCGCAGTTCGGTCGTGATTTGGGGGCACGGTTGTCCTGTGCGCGCCGACCCGACCCTGCCCCTGGTCTTCACTCGTGACGACGCCCTTGCCGCGGGAATGAGCCGCCACCAGATCGCCCACCGAGTCCGCACGGGTGGATGGCGGGCTCTCCGACGTGCCGCCTACATCCAGGAGAGGCGGTATGCCGCGTTGAGCGTGCGCGAGCAGCACACCGCCGCCGTGGTCGCAACCCTGATGGCGCGCCCAGAGGCAGTCGTGGCCAGCCACCTCAGCGCCGCTGTCGCGTATGGCTGGGTGCTGCCCCTGGCCGGCGCCGGGCCGGTGACCGTCACCGATGGCGACCTTGAGGCTCCCACTCGGCGCGGGCCGAATCTCACGGTCCAGGTCGCCAGCCTGCCTTCGTCTGATGTCCGCACCTTCAGGATGGGCGTGGCCGGAACGCGATGGGAGATTCCCACGACGAGCCGCTCCCGCACGGTCGCCGACACGCTGCGCCACTTGCCCAACGCCGACGGTGTGGCACTGGCCGACTGCGCCCTGCGAGGGACAACGGTGTCCTACGACGAGGTGGCGGCAGTCCTGGACCGCCAGTCCTGTTGGCCCTATGCCGAGAACGCCCGACGCGCCTTGCCCTTGGTCGACCCTCGCCGCGAGTCGTGGCTGGAGAGCTACTCCTTCGTCACGCTCCATCAGATGGGTCTTCCGATGCCGGAGCCCCAGGTCTCCTTGTTCGACAGCAAGAGACGGTTCGTCGCCCGGGTCGACGGTTGGCTCGAGGATGAGGTTGTCGCACTGGAGTCGGACGGCAAGGCGAAGTACTTCCTGGACCAGCAACCCCTCTCAGCGGATGTCGACCTGGCCGCCCGAGAGCTGCTGGGCCGAGCCCAGCGGAAGATGGTTCAGGAGAAGGAACGGCGCGATCGGATCGTCGACCTCGGGGCGGAGCTGGTCCGTTGGGGCACCAGTGAGATCGTCAGGTCGCCCCGTGAGGTGCTTGCCCGTGTCGCCGCGGCACGGCGACGAGGTGACGCAGCGCGCTTCAGTGGCCGGACGGAATACCTGCCTGCCCCTGCCTGGCTCCTGCCGACGAGACGCCGCGCGGGTTGAGGTTCGGCCAGGCGTGCTCAGTTCAGGCCGCTCCGTCACGCCAAACTCGGCCGCGGAACCGGCCGGAACTGAGCAAACCGGCCCGAAGTGAGCAAAGAGGTAAGGGCGGCTACTGGAAGGGGATCGTCACCGCGTAGGCGAGGGCGGCCACCAGACCGGCGCCGGGGAACGTCAGCACCCAGCCGACCACGATGTTCTGGGCCATGCCCCATCGGACAGCGGACAGACGCTTGGTCGCTCCGACCCCCATGATCGTCGAGGTGATCGTGTGAGTGGTCGATATGGGGGCGCCGAAGGTCAGGCCGGCGACATACAGGATCGATGCTGCCGAGGCTTCCGCGGCGAAGCCCTGGGGGGGGTCCAGGTGGATGATCTTGCGCCCCAGCGTCCGCATGATGCGCCAGCCGCCGGAGTACGTCCCGGCGCTGATGACCAGCGCGGTGGAGATCTTGACCCAGTTGGGGATCGACGAGTCGTGCTGATAACCGCCCAGGGTCAGAGCAAGGACCACGATGCCCATCGTCTTTCCGGCGTCCTGCAGACCATGACCAAGTGCCATCGCCGCCGCTGAGAAGGTCTGGGCGTAGCGGAATCCGCGAGCAGTGCGGCCCGGATTCGTGCGGCGAAAGAGCCACAGGATGATGGTCATCACGATGTAGCCCAGGATCAGCCCGATCACCGGCGAGAGGACCATCGGGATGATGATCTTCTCCAGGATTCCGTGCCAGAGCACCGGAGCGCCACCAGCCAGGGCCGCTCCCCCCAACCCGCCGAACAACGCGTGCGACGACGACGACGGCAGACCCAGCCACCAGGTCAGCAGGTTCCACGTGATGGCACCGACCAGCGCCGAACCAACAATGAGCAGGCCGGCGGCGCCGTTCGGAGGAGCGATGATGCCCTTGCCGACCGTGGTGGCGACCTTGGTGCCGATGAAGGCCCCAAGGAGGTTGAAGACCGCGGCCATGCCCAGCGCGATCCGCGGCGTCAGCGCGCGGGTGGAGATCGATGTCGCAATCGCATTGGCGGCATCGTGAAAACCGTTGGTGTAGTTGAAGCCCATCGCCAAGGCAATGACGAAGGCGACAGGCAGCCAGTCCACGAGGGGTCAGGACTCCTTGACCGCGATGCTCTCGACCTGGTTGGCCACTGTCTCGAACGCGTCCGCCGCGGCCTCGAGCTCGTCGGTGACCTCCTTGAGCTTCAGGACCATGATCGCGTCGGCGCCGTTGTTGAAAAGCTCGGCCAGCAGCTCCCGGTAGATGTGGTCGGCCTGGTTCTCCAGCCGGTTGATCTCGATCCAGTACTCCGAGAGGTCACGCATCGACCGCAGGCGGGGCATGGCCTCGGCGGTCAGCTCGGCCATCCGGGTCAGGACCTCGACCTGGGCCGAGGTCCCGTCGGGCAGCTCACCGATGCGGTACAGCACGATCAGGTCGGCCGCGGCCTCCATCAGGTCCATGCAGTCGTCCAGGTTGGACGCCAGACGGTAGATGTCCTCGCGGTCGAACGGGGTGATGAACGATGAGTTCACCTTGCGCATGATCGCGTGGGTGGACTCGTCGGCGGCGTGCTCGAGGTCTCGCATCCGGGAGGCGACGGTCTCACGCTCGGACGGCTCGGCCCCGAGCAGCTTGGTCAGCTCGCGGGCGCCGTCCACCAGGTGGCTGGCGGACGTGGCAAACAGGTCATAGAACGTGGTGTTGTGCGGCGTGACGCGAAAACCCACGAGAGACTCCGGTTATCGGGAAGGTGACCGTACATGATGCTAGAGCCACCGATGCGCCGCCACGCACCCGCCCGTTCATCGCGGCGAGGTCCGGCGTTCGCCTAGCTCTCAGGTTCGGGTTCCTGAGCGTCCTCGGGGGGGTGGACAGCGTCCTCGGGGGGGTGGACGCCGAGGAGTCGGTCTATCTCATCCTGGGGCAATGGCCCGTCGCTCGAGGTCGCAGCCACAACGAGATCACCCACCAGCTCGATCTCGGACTGGAGGTCATCATCTGTGAGGTTGTCATGTTGGCCTTCGGCTGGCGCCATGTCACCAATCTACGCACTGGCGGCCACCGGCTCTATACAATTGCCAACAATTGAGTGTCGCTGCCCTCCAGCGGTCCGCCCCAGCCTCGATGATGTTGCGTCGGGCCGGGAGCGCCTCACGGCACGTGGCCGCTCGTGGCGGCTTGATTTGGGACCCGGGGCTACCGCGGCCCGACGCAGAAACTGTAACCCGACGAAGGTGCGCGATGTGACCTGACACTCAAAGAAGATCGTCCTGGCGCCACAGCCGCGCACACGCCTCGAGGTCATCGCCGGTGTTCATCAGCGAGGCCGCTCGCCGGGTGTGCGCCGAACCCCACCGGGCGTCGAGCGCGCCGGCATCGTTGGTGTCAACATTGCCGGCGTCGGCGTCAGCCTCGTTTGCCCGCTGGGCCCGGCCGGCCGCCACCACCCGGCAGAACGCCGAAGCCCGGTGCAGCGCGATCGCCAGATCCCCCTCGAAGACCCCCGTCAGGATGGCGTCGGCAAGCTCCTGTATCTCGGCCGGCCCGGGGGGCTCGGCGACGCCCGCCACGACGTGCGGGACGTCGGCATACCGTATGCCGGCGGCGTAGTCCGCGCTCGCACCCACGGGGTCGCGGCGTACCCACTCCCGGAGAACGTAGAGGCGCCACAGCGCCCCGGGCAGGCTGCGCGCCGGACGGTCGGCCCAAAGCTCGGCGAGGGTGGAAAGGCCGAGGTCGTCGACCAGTGCGACGAGCTTGGAGGTGAGCTCGGGATCGCGGGCGGCCCGCCCGGTCCGGACGATGACGGCGGCAGTCTCGTGCGCGACCTCGCTGACCCGGGCCGGGTCAAGGGACTCCGGTCCGCCCCGCGAGTCCATCGACAGCGAGGTGAAGAACGCCGGTCGTCGAGGACTGGACCGGTCGCGGTTGCGCTCTGCCATCTGCCAATTTTGCCACGATGCCGCACTTCGGGGCGTGTACGACGACCCTTTGCTCACTTCAGGCCGCTGAGAGGCACGTTATGACGTCCAAAAAGCGGTCTGAGGTGAGCAAAGCGGCCTCAGGTGAGCAGGGCCTCCAGGCCGGTGACCGTCAGGACGGCTTCGCCTGCTTCATCGGAGGCAGCCAGGTCGACGACCGCGGTGATGGCCCAGTCGTGGTCGCCCTCGGGGTCGTCGATGACCTGGCGAACGAGCCAGCGCCCCGGCTCCTTCGCGATCTGCAGCATCTGCGGTCCGCGTGCGTCCGGTCCGGTGCCCATCTCGTCGTGCTCGTCGAAGTAGGCCTGGATGCCGTCCTCCCATGCGTCCTGGCCGAAGTCGGGATCCAGCTCGCCGAGGTCGATCCACCGTCGGAGGGAGGCGAGCTGCACCCGCCGGAACATCGCGTTGCGGACCAGGACGCGGAAGGCGCGCTCGTTCGTGGTGATCGGCTTGGGTTGTGCCGCAAGCGAATCCGGCGTGAACTCGCCAGTGGCAAGGCTGGGATCGCCGGGGTCGGTCAGCTGCTCCCACTCGTCGAGCAGGCTCGAGTCGGTCTGGCGCACGACCTCGCCCAGCCACTCGATCAGGTCGATGAGCTCCTCGGTCTTGGCGTTGTCGGGGACGGTCTGGCGCAATGCCTTATAGGTGTCGGACAGGTAGCGCAGGACCAGCCCCTCCGAACGGGTCAGGCCGTAGAACGCGATGAACTCGCCGAAGGTCATCGCCCGCTCGAACATGTCGCGGGCCACGGACTTGGGCGACAGCTCGGTCTCTGCGATCCACGGATGCCCTTGGCGATACAGCTCATAGGTGGCCTCGAGCAGCTCGAGCAGGGGTTGGGGATAGGTGATGTCCTCGAGCAGCTCCATCCGCTCGTCGTACTCGACGCCGTCTGCCTTCATCCAGGACACCGCCTCGCCCCGGGCCTTGAACCGTTGGGCGAACAGCACCGGGCGCGGGTCCTCGAGGGTGGCTTCCAGGATGGAGACCATGTCCAGCGCGTATGTCGGCGACTCGCGATCGAGGACGTCGAATGTCGCGACCGCAAAGGTCGACAGCGGCTGGTTGAGGGCGAAGCCGAACTGCAGGTCCTCGGTCACCCGCATGGTGCGACCGGTCTCGTCGGGCGGCTCGAGGCGCTCCACCACCCCGGCACTCAGCAACGTCCGGTAGATCTCGATCGCGCGCCGGGACAGCCGGGCCTGCTTGCGTGGCTCCTCGTGGTTGTCGCGCAGCAGCTTGCGCATCGAGTCGAACGGATCGCCCTCTCGTGCAATGACATTGAGCAACATCGAGTGGCTGACCCGCATCCGCGAGACCAACGGCTCGGGCTCGGCCGCGACCAGCTTCTGGAACGTCGCCTCGTTCCAGCTGACGAACCCCTCGGCCGGCTTCTTGCGCTGGATCCTGCGCAGCTTCTTCGGGTCGTCACCGGCCTTGGCCACCGCCTTGGCGTTCTCGACGTCGTGGTCGGGGGCCTGCACGACGACCGATCCGGAGGTGTCGTAGCCGGCCCGACCCGCCCGCCCGGCGATCTGGTGGAACTCCCGGGCCTTGAGCAGCCGCTGGCGCGAGCCGTCGAACTTGGCCAGGCCGGTCATGAGCACCGTGCGGATCGGCACGTTGATCCCGACGCCGAGAGTGTCGGTGCCGCAGATGACCTTGAGCAGGCCGGCCTGCGCGAGCTGCTCGACGAGCCGCCGGTACTTGGGCAGCATCCCCGCGTGGTGGACGCCGATGCCGTGACGCACCAACCGGGACAGCGTCTTGCCGAAGCCCGGCGAGAACCTGAACCCGCCGATCAGGTCGGCAATGGCGTCCTTCTCCGCCCGCGTGCAGACGTTGACCGACATCAACGCCTGGGCGCGCTCGAGCGCCGACGCCTGGGTGAAGTGCACGACATAGATCGGGGACTGATGTGTCTTCAGCAGCTCCTCGATCGTCTCGTGCAGTGGCGTCATGACGTAGGAGTAGCTCAGGGGCACGGGCCGCTCGGCCGACGTCACGACCGCTGTGGTTCGCCCGGTACGTCGGGTCAGGTCGGACTGGAAGCGGTCGACGTTGCCCAAAGTCGCTGACATCAGGACGAACTGGGCCTGTGGCAGCTCCAGGATCGGCACCTGCCACGCCCAACCCCGGTCGGGCTCGGCGTAGAAGTGGAACTCGTCCATGACGACCTGTCCGATGTCGGCGCCGGCGCCCTCGCGGAGCGCGATGTTGGCCAGCACCTCGGCCGTGCAACAGATCACCGGCGCCTTGGCGTTGACCGAGGCGTCGCCGGTCATCATCCCGACGTTGGCGGCGCCGAAGATCTCGCAGAGGGCAAAGAACTTCTCCGACACCAGCGCCTTGATGGGCGCGGTGTAGAAGGTGCGTATCCCCTGGGCCAGCGCGGCGAAGTGCGCGCCGGTCGCCACCAGGGTCTTGCCCGAACCCGTGGGCGTCGACAGGATCACGTTCGACCCCGTCAAGATCTCGATGACGGCTTCTTCCTGCGCCGGATACAGCCTGATCCCCTGCTCACCCACCCAGGTCTCGAACGCGTCATACAGGGCATCGGGATCGGGTGGCAAGGGGATCAGATCGGTGAGCAACATGAGGGGACCATCGTGCCCCACCACGCCCTGGGGACTGACGTCACGGCGGTCTGACGTCACGGCGGTCTGACGTCACGGCGGACGGCAGACCTGGGTCAGGGCGCGCCGGGACCCTCGGCAGCGACATCCTCCTCGCGAAGCCGAGGCTCGGTCCGCAGCTGCGGATGCACACCACGCTTGTCCGAGTAGAAGGCCCGGACCACGTCCATGTCGGCAGCGATGTCGCCCGTCGGCATCAACGACGGGCCGAATCCCATGGTGCGAGAAGGCCCGTCGATGAAGCCCATGCTGATCGGCAGGCCCGTCTGTCGTGCGATCCGGTAGAAGCCGGACTTCCAGTAGTCCACCTTCTTGCGGGTGCCTTCGGCCGCGATGATCAACAGGAACGGCTCGCCGCTCTCGGCTTCGGCAAGCAGCTTTCGCACCACCGAACCCGGGTTCGCCCGATCAAGGGAGATCCCACCGTTGGCGCGCAGCAGCGGGCCGAGCGGCGTACGCATGATCTCGGCCTTGATCAGCACCCGAGGGGGGACGCCGCCGCTCCACATCAGCAACCACATGGCGACCCAGTCCCAGTTGGACGTGTGCGGTGCGCCGACCAGGATGCCCGACCTGGGGACCTCGCCGACCGTGTGCCAACGGGCCAGCCTCAACACCAGACGAGCCAATGCCTTGCGCACGATCAGCTCTCTCCTTGTTCGGCCCCGGGTGAAGGCCAAGCGTATCCGGGCCCGCGACGCCCATCCCGGTGTGCGCCAACGAGCCCCGGTGGGGGGTGTTACCAGGCCTTGGCGTCCAAGGCGTAGTAGTCCTCGGTTGTCACCGGGGTGAACCCCAGGGACGTGTAGAGGCCAAGTGCGCGATCGTTGTCGACCGCCACCTCCAGGCCGATCCGAGTGACCCCATCGTCGCGCAACTGTCGACAGACGCGGCGCAGGACGTCTCGCCCGATGCCGCGGCCCTGCCAGTCGGGGTCGACGGCGAACCCGTAGATGCCGCCGACCTCGTCGACCTCGTGGGTCAGCCGCAGCGTGCCGACCGCGGAGCCGGCGATCTCCACGAGAAGGGTGCGGGAGCTTCCACTGGCCGGGACCACCATCTCCTTCGAGGGGGTCCAGCCGAATGCGGCCGTGACAAGTCTGGAGATCTGCGAGGCGTCGGCCTGCGTCGCCGTCCGCAGGCTGACCATCGGGTCGGTGGGGCCATCGGCAGGCGCGCCCTGCAGGACGAGCGCGTGTTCGGAGTGCTCCAGCACCGCGCCGTGGCTGAGCGCGAAGCTCTTCCCGGCTGACGAAGCTCGGGGAGTCACCAGCAGCACCTGCTCGTAGCCGCGCTCCCGGCAAAGGGGAAGGGCAGCGTCAAGGAGGGCGGTCGCGATACCGCGCCGGCGTGCGGCTGGGTCGACCATGCCGGCGAGCTCGACCGTTGGCGCCCCGAAGGCGTACAGACCAAGGAACCCCAGCAAGCGGTCGCCGTCCCACCACAAGATGTCCTCGACGTCCAGGCCGGTGCGCCCGTTGAGCACGCCCCACTCCAGCTTCAGACGACCGCCGTCGACCTGGACGGTGCGCGCCTCCAGCTCCGCAATCGCCCGCAGCTCGCGAGAGGACAGTTCACGAGCGAGATTGAGCACAACCTCATCCCACCACACGGTCAGCCAGAAGACAGTCATCCACCGGGACTTTCGCACATACGCCGGGTCTGATCTGGGAGGTATCCAGTCGGCCCGATGGGCTCGCCTGTGCGTCCCACCATCTCTGGTTCAAGGTTTTTCAAAGGCCGCCCGGGCATGGTTTCCGTGTGGATTCGATCACCTGCTCACCAAGCCACGCCGCGAAAGCTCGTTGCGCTGGCCACCAAGGCACCGGTCCCGTTCCACACGCTGACGCTGACCGCACAAGGCAAGGGAGTTTCCTGGTGACCGCATACGTGCAACCAAGACAACGACGTACCTGTGAAGGGGGGTCGTTGTGATATCGGAGCAGTCTGTGGACGCCGGTGGCGTGTCCCGGCGCACGGTCTTGAGGGTGGGGGCAGCTGGGGGCGTCGGCGTCACGCTGGCTGCCGCGCAGGGGTTGGGTGGGCCGTTCCTTGCTCAGAAGGGCCTGCTCTCGGCGGACGGCGCGTTTGCCGCCACGTCGACGGTGCTGGGTGACAACTTGTTCTACGTCGAGGCGTTCCCGACGAGCCCGCTGATCCTCTCGCCGTTCACTGACGAGCTGCCGGTCCCCAAGGCGCTGGCCCCGGTGCCGAGCTCGGAGTACAGCACCTGGGCGAGTCCGCCCGGGCCGGGGGTCGGCCAGCAGAACTCTTTGGGCAACCAGCAGCACCAGATCTACCCGGACCAGATCGGCTATCCGGAGCCGATCGTCTACAAGATCGAGCAGGTGGTCGATACCCACTCCTTCACCACCTCCCAGGTGCTGCCGATCGACTCCTTCGGGCGGCCGGCGCCCTCGTTCGACGCGGCCGGCAACACCTACCCCGCGGGCACGAAGCGGACCTTGCCGTTGAGCACGATCTACGGCTTCAACGTCACGGCGTGAACGAGTCCCGCTGAAGGCGTGGCTTGACGGACCCCAGTTCCTTCGCGCCATCAACGGGCCCATGGGCCGCGCCATAAATGCCGTCACGTTGGCCTGCGAAGGCGCTGGCTCGATGCATCGCTAGGCTGTCCATCCGTATGGGTTGTTCCCAGGGTTTGTTCCCATACCCCGGGCCTCTAGCTCAGTTGGTAGAGCTGCGGACTTTTAATCCGTAGGTCGTCGGTTCGAGCCCGACGGGGCCCACCACCCGTTTATGCCGTCTGACCTGCGGTGATGGCGATTTCAAGCCATCCGGGTTCACGAGGGAAATGGGTCGCTGGTTGCAGTTGTGGTTGCAGTTCGCTGCGGCGCGCGCCTGTCCGCGGCGGTCCGCGGGTGGGCATCTGAGCTAAATT
>DASVHT010000100.1:0-2179 GCA_036382455.1 Dermatophilaceae bacterium | reverse complement strand
CCCTGGCCGACGTGCGGCCCGCGGTCGACCGTGCGCTGGCCTGCGCGGCGATCACGGTCTCGCGTGCCGGGGCCAACCCGCCGCACCTGGCCGAGGTCGCGGGCTCCTGCTCAGAAAATAGCTGAACGTGATGCTGGGTCCTGTGGTCATGCCGCGTCGGTGCGGGGCTCGATGGTGACCTGGTAGCCGAGGTCTTGTAGTCGTCGGACGGCTTGGCGGGTGAGTCGTTGAGCGGTGAGTCTGCTCAAGTTGGTGGGGCCGGGGTCGGTGTAGGGCTGTGCGGTGGCCAGCACGCGGTAGGCGGCAAGCAGGATCTCGTGGCCAATAGCGACGATGGCCTTGGCGTCACCGCGGCGGCGCATGACCTGCCGGTAGCGTTCGGACAGGTAGGTGCCTTTGCTGCGCGAGGCCGCGCGGGCGGACTGGACCAGGGCTCCGCGTAGCCACTTGGATCCCTTACGGGTCTTACCTGATCCGTGTTTGCCTGCCGAGTCGCGTTGCCCGGGGCACATACCGGCCCATGATGCGAGGTGCCCTGCGGTGGGGAAGACGGACATGTCGGGGCCGATCTCGGCGAGGATGACCTGTGCGGAGCGGCGGTCGACGCCGGGGATCGTGGCCAGCAGTTCAACCTGGGCGACGAAAGGGGCTAACGCGGCCTCGATCCGTTCATCCAGGGCGGCAATGTCAGCCTCTTGGGCTTCGACGTGGTCCAGCATCTGCTTCAACAGGAACCCGTGGTGTTCGCGGAATCGGCCGGTCAGGGCCTTACGCAGGTCCGGGATCTTGGTCCGCATCCGACCCTTGGCCAACTCGGCCAAGGCTGCGCTGTCGCTCTGGCCCGCGATCAGTGCCCGCATCATGGCCCGACCGGACACGCCCATGACGTCGGTGGCGTAGGTCGTCAGCTTGATCCCGGCGTCTTGGAGCACCTTGTGGATCCGGTTGACCTGCGCGGTCTTCTCGTTGATCAGTGCTTTGCGGTACCGGGTCAGGTCACGTAGCTCGCGCACCGGTGGGGGTGGCACGAAGCTGGCGGTCAGCAGCCCGTGGGCGAGTAGCTGGGCAATCCAGGCAGCATCGATCGTGTCCGTCTTGCGGCCGGGCACGTGCTTGATGTGGGCGGCGTTGACCAGCAACACCGTGAAGTCGTCCTCCAGTAGGTAGTAGATCGGCTTCCAGTACACCCCGGTGGACTCCATGGCTACGTCGGTCACACCCAGACCACGAAGCCAGTCGACCAGCTCGAGCAGGTCAGGGGTGGTCGTCCCGTAGTTGGCGATTAGCTCCGCCGGGGCACCGGTGACCGCGTCCGGGACCCGGACGCAGACCATTGACTCGGCCTGCCCCACGTCGATGCCCGCGCATCGCTGAATCAGTTGTTCCATGACGCCTCCTGACCGAGTAGTGGACGTAGGTAAACCGTCACTCGATCGGAGGCTGTCCTGGTTCAGCGATTCTGCTCGTCGTGCTCGATGGCAACAGTTTGGGGTGCCGGCGCAGCCTCACGTCAGACTAACTCGCGGGCTCCTGGCACCAAGGGGTGGCCGACGTCGCCACGAGTGACGGTCCACCCATTCTCATCCTTCGGGGTGGTGGCGCAGCCACCATGGGTGACTTAGGCGGAAATGTCACCGACCACTGCGTCGCCGACGAGGTCGCCGCCCATCATCCTGACGATGCGATCGAGGTCTTCGACCGATGCGAACTCGAACGTCAGCTTGCCTTTTCGCTGACCGAGGTTGATTCGCACGCGGGTATCAAAACGGTCAGAGAGCCGGGCGGCCTGGCCATCCAGCTGCGGGTGGTGGGCGCCAGCACGTGGCTTGCGGGAGCGTGGAGTCTGGTCATCCCCGACGGCAACGATCTCCTCGACATTTCGTACCGACAGACCCTCGGCCGCGATCCGTTGTGCTAGGCGCTCCATAGCGTCACGGTCCACAAGTCCGAGTAAGGCACGGGCGTGACCGGCACTGAGCACACCTGCGGCAACTCGACGTTGCACCAATGGAGGGAGTTTGAGTAAGCGCAAGGTGTTGGAGATCTGCGGGCGCGAACGGCCTATCCGGGCAGCGAGCTCGTCATGGGTGCATCCAAAGTCGTCCAGTAGTTGTTGGTAGGCCGCAGCCTCCTCCAGTGCATTGAGCTCACTGCGGTGCAGGTTCTCTAGGAGGGCGTC
>DASVHT010000099.1:0-10483 GCA_036382455.1 Dermatophilaceae bacterium | reverse complement strand
CCGGCCCGTCCAGGAACGGGTCGGAGAAGATGTCGTGTCCCGACTCCCGGGCGCCGGCTCCACGACCACCACCGGCGGTGAAGGGCCCGTCGAAGCTGGCCACGATCTGCGAGGCGGCATCGGGGAGCTCACCCGAGGTGGCGGGAATCCGTGCCGTGCGTGCCAGCATCGAGGCTGCCCGAGACGCTGCCACGCCGTTGAGCGGTCCGTCGCCCAAGACGACGGGGATGGTCTCGGCCAGGTGCATCGCCAGGATCTTGGCGGGGTTGACGAAGGACTCCGAGCGCGGACGGCATGCCTCGGCGTGAGCGTCCAGCCGATCGGCGGTGTCGGCCAGAACCGACTCGCCGGCCTTGATCAGCCCCAGCTCATGAGCAGCCAGGACGACCGGCGTGAGCAGCGACCACAGTGCTGTCCGCGACGAGGTCCGGCCGCGCCCGACGTCGATGTGCACACCCCGGGCGCGGGCGCAGACTTCTGCCAGCGGAGAGTCGGCGGCACCCACCGTGAGCAACGAGGCACCACGTCGGGCAGCCTCGGCCGCCACGGCCAAGGGCCCCTGGGCACGCCCCGAGAGTGACACCGCCACAACCAGATCCAGCGGCCCGATCCAGCCAGGAAGCGGAAGGTTCCGCCGGACGGTGACCGGAACAGGCGACCCGGGCTCGGCCAAGAGCTCCAGCACGTCGGCCACGACGGCAGAGCCACCCAGGGACGCCACCAGGACGGACCTAGGGCGGTCGCCGCCGGCGACGCGTTCGATCCCGGCCTCACGCGAGAGGGTCACGGCCTGGCGAACCTGCGCACCAGCCGTCGCCAACGCCACGAGCGTCTGGCGGGAGTCGCACGAGACGATGTGGTCAGGGTCGTTCAGGAGCGCTTCGTCCAGGAGGGGTGCCATGACCTGAGCGCCGAATCAGCCAGCGAGTGAACGGGACTCGTCGACCAAGAGCACCGGGATGCCGTCGTCGATGCGATATGCCAAGCGACACTCGGCATTGGTGCAGTGCAGCTCAGGGCCACTGGGGCCGGTGCCGTCGGACAGCGTGGACTTGCATTGCGGGCATCGCAGGATCTCTCGCAGCCACGGCTCGATCTGGGTAGAGGCTGGAGCAGAAACAGCCAGAGCGGACGTATCGACAGCGGGCTGGCTCTCTTCGGTCATCAGGTTCTCCCCTCTCACGACCAACAGGACATCATCGCGCACTCGCGCCATTGTCGCCTCATCCACGGCCTCGACATTGAGCCGCAGCAGCGGTTCGGTGTTGCTGGCCCGCAGGTTGAACCACCACATCGGGTCCCCCCGGTGGGTCACGGTCATGCCGTCCAGCTCGTCGAACTCCACGTCCTGCGCCCGGTCCCTGCCCCACGCCTGCGCCCACGCGCGCACGTCAGCAGTGGCGGCGCCCGCATCGGCGACGGTCGAGTTGATCTCGCCGGATGCGGCATACCGGGTGAACTCCGCGACGACCTCGGAGATGGGGCGCGGCTGCTCGCCCAGCGCCGCCATGACGTGCATGGCGGCGAGCATCCCGGTGTCGGCGAACCAGAAGTCACGGAAGTAGTAGTGAGCCGAGTGCTCGCCGCCGAATACCGCCTGATGGCGCGCCATCTCGCCCTTGATGAAGGAATGCCCGACTCGGGTGCGAACGGCCGTCCCGCCGGCCGCCGCGATGATCTCCGGCACTGCCGCGGACGAGATGACGTTGTAGACGATGCGCGCGTCCCGGCCGGCGGCACGTTCCTTGGCTATCTCGCGCGTCGCCACCAGCGCCGTGATGGCCGACGGGCTGACCGGTTCGCCCCGCTCATCCACCACGAAACAACGATCGGCGTCACCGTCGAACGCCAGCCCGAGGTCGGCGCCGTGGGCGATCACCGCTGCCTGGAGGTCGCGCAGGTTCTCCGGATTCAGCGGGTTGGCCTCGTGGTTGGGGAACGTCCCGTCCAGCTCGAAATACAGCGGTATGACGGTCAGCGGCAATGCCGGCAGCCCGCCCAGAGTGCCCAGCACCGCAGGCACGGTGTGACCGCCCATGCCGTTGCCGGCATCGACGACCACGGTCAGTGGCCGGATCTCGCTGAGGTCGACCAGATCCCGCAGGAACGCCGCGTACTCGGCCAGGACGTCACGTTCGCTGATGATCCCCGTGGCAGCCTCGGTCGTGGGCGCCGCAGAGCCCGAGGGATCCTCGGCCCCGGACGCGCCCGATGCCTCGCCGGAGTCGAGCGTTGCCTGGGCAAGGTCGCGGATCTGGCTCAGTCCCGTGTCCTGGCCGACCGGGCGCGCCCCGGATCGGCAGAGCTTGATGCCGTTGTACCGCGCCGGGTTGTGGCTGGCGGTGAACATCGCGCCCGGGACGTCGAGCGCGCCGCTCGCGTAGTACAGGCCGTCGGTCGAACACAGCCCGATGAGCGTGACGTCCAGGCCGAGGGATGAGGCCCCTGCCGCGAAGGCCCTCGACAGGTCGGGCGAGGACTGACGCATGTCGTGTCCGACGACAATCGAGGTCGCGCCATCGGGACGGGCAACGACCTGCGCGAAAGCCGAGCCGATCGCGAAGGCGACGGCGTCGTTCAGCTGCTGCGGCACCAGGCCGCGCACGTCATACGCCTTGATGAACTCGGACAGTCTGGGGGCGCTCATGCGCCAGAGCCTACCTATCGCGCAGGATGCGCAGGTGACGACGACGAACGGTCTCGATGGTGCCGCTCATCTCGGCCTCCGATCGCTCTCCCGCTGCGGCAACGGCGGCAGGTGCCTGTCGGGGCCGGCCGGCCTCGCGCACCGCGTCGGCCAGCGCCAGCAGGTCGTCCTTGGTGGGACCGGGGTCCACGAACTCCGTGGCGAGGCGGATGACCTCCCAGCCGCGCGGGACGGTCTGGCCCTCGGCATGCACGGCGCACAGGTCGTAGGTGTGCGGCTCGGCATAGGTCGCCAACGGTCCCAGAACCGCGGTCTGGTCGGAGTAGACATAGGTCAACGTCGCGACGGCGCCACCTGAGCAGGCGGTGCGGGAACATTGGCGCGACAGGCTCACGGTTGGACTGTATTCCCCTGTCCCGACGTCCGGCACGCACCACGCCGTAAGGTGGCGCCATGACCCCAGCGAGTGCCGCTAGTCGCCCTCGAAGGGACCGTCACGGCCGCGGTCGACGTGGCCCGATGGCCTGGCCACCGGTGCCGGCCATGGCGACCCGCGCCGAGCAGTTCGACGAACTGGTCCTCGATGCAGCGTCCCGCCTGGAGCAACGTGCCGGAAAAGCCTTCGGTGACGTCGAGTTCGCGGTCGAGGACGTACCCCCCAGCGATCCCGCCCCCTGGGAGTCTTCGGACGTGCCACTCGGTCGCCTGTTCGCGGCGCAGGGCAAGATGCACCCACGCATCGTCGTCTACCGACGACCGGTTGAGACCCGCGCCACCGACGCCCGGGAGCTAGCAGCGCTGATCAACGACGTGGTCGTCGAACAGGTGGCCTCGATGCTGGGCGTCGATCCGCGCGACCTCGACGCGGGATACGACCCGGACGCCGACTGAACCGAATGCTTCCGTTCGTTGGGGAAGGCTTGACAGCAGAAGCCTGTACGACAGAGTGTATGTAGATGACGAGTAACACCACCGGATCCACTGAGGTTTGGCAGGCACGCATCGGGCGCGAGTTCGCCACTCAGCTCTACGCAGACGCCAACATCCTCGGACTCCAGGGCCGCACGGACATCGTCAAGGCAGCGCTCGCGATGCTCCACAGGAACGCCGCCGAGCAGCGTATGGCGCGCAGCGTGGAGGAGTTCTACGGCGAGGACATCCCGCCGCTGCCCATCGGGGTCCTGCCTGCAGAGGACGAGTCAGCCAACGGCCCCGCGATGGCTGACCAGGCACCCGGCGCCCGTGGCCGCGCCTGAGCCTTTTCGCGGCGAGGTGTGGGACGTGCGTTTTCCCTCCTTCGGCGAACATCCTGCAGTGGTGCTCAGCGTCAACCCGCTCAACGTGCGTCTGGGTCACGTGGCCGTGGTTCCGATCACCGGTAGCCCTGGTCCGGCGTCCACGCATGTGACGCTCACCGCCGACGCCGGCCTCACCGGTCACGACGAGTCATACGCCGACATCACAGGTTTGCAGCCCGTTGCCCGCGGCCGCTTTCGACGCCGGCGCGGGCTCCTCGCAATCGGCGAGATTGCTCAGCTCGAAGACCGGCTATGCGTCTATCTGGGCCTTTGACTTCTCCCGTGCCGTCTCACGGGATCCGTGTTGGTCAGTCGCGAACCTCGCGGACGCCACTGCGGCAACACGTGTGCGTTTGGGCAGGACAACTCGTGCTGTGCGACCCGGGGCAGACCAGCAGATCAACGCCGGATGGCCGCGTACCCAACGCCGCCCAGTTGAGTACCCGCGGCTAAGGCGTAGGGGGTAGCGGCGAAGGCGGGCCTGACTGAAGGCTGGCGCCGGAAGCGGGCGCCGGAAGCGGGCGCCAGCATAGTAGTGGTCATGACAAACGATGCATCACCACGCGTTCGACAGGCGCCGTTGCCCAGCGACGCTGTGCTGGTCGTACGCGGCGACATTCTGGAAGACGAGCTTCTGCGCGTCGACGCGGCCCGCTTCAGTCGGCGCTACCCCGACTGGGGGCACTGCGGGGTCAGCGGGTACTACGCCCGCGACGAGGACGAGGTCGCGGCGCTGTGCCAGACCAAACTGGCGAACTTTGCGACGGTCGTCGTGTTCACCAGGGCAGACCTGGAAGCCGTGGGCATTGACGTGATCGGGACCTTCCGCACCCCGCACGTCACCCTGGCCGCGGCCGACATCGAGGCACTGGTGACCGCCCTCATCAGGTGCCCACACCAGGTGCAGGAAAACCCGTACCATGAAAACACAACGACCGAGGAGGTCAGATGAGCAACACCACCGTCGACCTACCGGTTGACCTGAACAGCGAGGACGACACGGGACTGCCGTGGGGGTTCCTCGACGAGTCACGCACTCCGGCCAAGATCACCGAGGGCGTCTGGATCATCGTGGGATCGGCCAACACGCAGGCGGTCGCTCAGGTGACAGACGTCTCCGACGGGGTCGTCCACGTCCGGCCATTGCCGGGGTCGGTGGCAAGCCACGCCGCGCTGCTCGCTGCCATGGCCTAACAAGCCCAAACCCAAAAGCGCGCCGACCCATACGGGCTCGGCGCGCTTTGTTGTGCGCGGGGCAGACGCGGCCATCCCGGCCCGGTCCAGGTTCTGGTCAGAGTTGGCTCCGTGGCCTGCGCGACCGGCGCGCGTCTCGCGGCCCGGCTGATCAGAACGCCCACCACGCGCCTGCTACCCCGGTGAACGCCCACCCATCTGGGGCAGTTGTCTTGCCCAAACGCACACGTGTTGCCGCAGTGGCGCGGACGGGGGGAAGAGGTGCCCGCAGCGGCGAAAGAGGTAATGATCAGCCTGAGATTCCCGACTGGGCAGGTCTCACTCCCCTTGCTTGTCAAAGACTCTCTTGAGCAACCCCGTCAGGTCCGCCGTCAGATCGTCCCTGGCCAACATCTTCAGTCGGGCCAGTGCCATCTGGTGGACCTCGTTGTCAGAACGCCTGCCTATCACCCAGTCGACACACACTGTCCCGTCAGGTTCAACCCGGTAGACAATTCTGTAGTCGCGATCGCCAACCACAAGCTTGCGAAAGGTTGTGAGGTTGCTCGACGACCTGCTACCCAGCGGGGCTCCTCGCTTTTCAGGCTCGTCCTCGAGCTGCTTGAGCTTCTTGGCAAGGAGCTTGCGAGCCGCCCCGTCGAGGTTACGAAGGTCGTCCTTCGCGTCATCGGTGAGGACGACCCGCGCCATCAGTCCAGCTCGATGTCGAGCTCGGCCAGAACGTCATCGAGGTCATGGCGTTGTCCGTTGTCGGTGGCCACCCGGAGCAATGCCGCCGTCCACAGCTGAAGATCTTCCTCGATCTCGTCGATGCGGGAGAGTCGGGCCGCCTGTTCGGGCCCGATGATGAAGGCCGCAACTTCGCTGTTCCGCAGGATCCCGATCGTCTTGCCCTCGGCCGCATCGTTCACAAGGCGTGAGATGCCTGCCCTGTTGGCGTTGGTAACGGAAATAAGGTCGTTGGTATCGACGCGCATGGCTGATCCCTTCTTGGCCGCCCACTGATTCTAGGTCGAATTCTAGGCAGACTGCAAGGGTGATGGCCTGGTCAGTCGCGGACCTCGCGCAGGGGCGAAGAGGTAGTGGTCAGCGTGAGATCCGCCAGGGGGGTCACGCTGAGCAGCACTCCCAGGGGGTCGTTGACCATCGTCACGACGGCAGCCCGAACGACCCCGGCATGCGGCGTCACCCACACCGACGTAACGCCAACCAACGGCACCACGGACACCGAATCTGCCCCAATGGCAACCTCTTTCGTGCTGGCCTGGCCATCAGCCCCCACCGTTGTCACCAGAACTGACGCAGGCACTGCTGTCGCGACAAGGTCGAGCCGCTCCGTCAGACCGTTGTCCGCAGGCCCGTGCAACGCCATGCCTGCCAACGTCCTGATCGGCGCGGAAGCACCCGACCAGGCCAGATCCGAGGGCGAGCCGGCGGCAAGACGTCGATCGACCATCGCAGCGGCAATCACCGGGACGTCGGCACGCACCTGAACGGCGTACGCATCGGGCGGCAGGGAGCTGAGGTCGATGTCCTTGGTGCTGTGCCCCGCCACGCGTGTCACGCCGTCGGCGAGCAAAGCTTTTGGCCCGCTCGGGGTGAGCACCCGCGACTCGACAACAGCCTCCTGGTCCCCTGGCACGGCAACGCGCAAGGTCGCAGCACCCTCGATCGCTACCCCTGCGATGACCTGCTCGCGTGCGGGCGTCGCGACCGGCACGACGTCGTCACCACCTCGCGGGACAACCCCGTCGAGCCACGTGTCGCTGAGGACCGCGGCAACCTCGCCCCCCTGGGCGTTGACCTGGACGACCGGCGATGGCTCCGTCCCGGCGATCGCATCGAGCAGGATCACGGTGCGCGCGTACGGCCCGACGACCAGACCGCGGCCGTTGGGCGACTGGACCGGGCCATTGACACCAAGGACGCTGAGATCGACGGTCACGGGGTTCGGCCCGGGGTTTGTCAGGACCAGGCGTTCCCGCCGGCCCGGCTGGGCACCTCCGGCGATGAGCCACGACGAGGCAGCGGGCGGCATACAGGCCGCTGTGACCAAGCCACGGTTGTCACCGGTGGTGACCCAGGAGCGTTGGGTGGCAACGGTTCCCGGCGCCATCGCACCGGCGCCCGCGACCAACGCGGACTGGGCAGTAGATATCTGGCCCGAGACCACCTGACCGCGCACCGTGGCCGGCGCGTCCCATGTACCGCCCGCCGGAAGACCGCTCAGCGTGAGCGATCCAGCGCCCTGACCGGCGGCAAAGCCCGCGGGAAGTGACGCCAGCGGAGCTGCAACGGCCGTCACGGAAGCGACCTGGGTCAGTGAGTCCGTCAGGTCCGCGACTCCGAGCGCCTCAGGTCCCGGACAGATGGTCTGAGCCACCGAGATGGGCTCGGCGTGCGCCCTCAAAGCAGCGCCAGGAGCGGGGCGATGCACCAGGTTGAGCGGTGTTGACAGATAGGTGGCACCAAGGACCAGCCCGGTGCCTGCCGACACCGCGGCCAGCGAGCGCAGTACGCCTCTCATGAGCTCCTCCGCGAGCGCACCGAGCCGAACGGCGCCGCCAGGAAGAGGACGACCAGCAGCAGCCCCAGCTGCCCCCAGCGCCACCACTGCCAGGTCGGCGCCAGGGTGATGGTCAGCTGACCGGCGCTGGATGGCAAGAGGTATGTCGGCTGGCCGCCTCCGCCAACCACAGCCAGCTCGCGCCCTGCGAAGGTCACGCGCGCGCGGGCTGCCCAGCCTGCAGGCTCAGCCACCACAAGTCGACGCCCGAGCGGGGTTGCGGTAGGAGGGGATGCCGCAGGAGGGGATGCCGCTGGCCCGGTTGCCGCTGGCGGGGATCCGGCAGGAGAGGATGCAACAGCAGCAGTGGGCGAGGCGGGGGCCGAACCAGCCGGGGTCAGCGCAGCCGGAGTGGCCGCGCCGACCCTCACATCGGTCTGGCCATGGTCGCCGGTGACGGCGATGGACTCCAGGGGCCCACCCTTGGCATCCTCGAGCCGAAGCCGGGATGAGCTCACCGCGTCGGCCCGTGGCAGGACACGCCACAGAATCAGTCCCTGGTTGTCGCTGAGCCTGGTCATCCCCGCCGTTGCGTCCAGGCGTCGGACCAGCGGCTCGGTGGCCGCGCCACGGAACGCCACGAACCCGACACCCTGATCGGCAAGCGCGTCGCTGGCCGCGTTGGCCGACGCCGCGACAGAGTCACTGACCGCGATCTTGACTGCTGCGGCCAGCAGCGAGTCTGGTGGGGAGACGACGCCAGCGGGATCGCGGACAACCGAGCCGGGCTCGCTGCCCACAAGCCGGTAGCCGATGGTGCCCGCGTCTGAGGTCATTTCAAGCAGTCTGCTGCCCAAGGGGCCCTCGGCCTGATCCGCAGCAACAGCAGGCACGTTGGACACCGTGCTGGTGAGCGTCCGGCCGACCCCGAGCCATCCCGTCATCGCGACGCTGGCCACGACTCCCAGGACAGCGGCCACGACGACCGGAGCAACGAGGATCTGGCGCCAGCCGAAACCGGAACGGGACAGCCGACCCGACAGCCCGTCCAGGCCAAGAACCGCCGCCGCGATCAACGCCAGCGCCGCGAGGTCGAGGCCCGTGCCAGCCCACACGGTGATGGGACCACCCGCGCCAACAAGGCCCTCTGGAACGCGACCGACGATGACATGCGGCGACGCAAGTGCGAGGGCCAGACCGGTCACCGAAACAAGTGCCAGCACTGTCATGGCCCGGGAGGCAGCCCCACGTCGCATCATCGCGACGACGCCCGCCAGCACGATCGGGGCGGACAGGAGGACGGGATATGAACCGGGACCACCAAGGTGCAGAAGCGCGAGCTGCCACGGGGCTGCGGCCGCATCCCGCCACAGCGTCAGACCCGGTCCGGCCAGCAGGAGCCGAGGGTCCTCGACCAGCTGCAGGATCCACGGTCCCAACAACCCGGCAGGCACCACCAGAAGCACCGCGGCACGAAGCCGGGTGGCTCCGTGCCCGAAGACGAGAATCACGAGGGCGACAAGGGCGCCCAGCACAGCGAGAGCCGGGTTGAACGCCCCGGTGACGCCAAGCGCGAGCGCCGCACCGAAGGTGAGCGGGATACTCGTGGATCGCCTTGCGGCACAGACGAATCCGGCCACGACGAAGGGCAGCAGGATGTGCGCGGCCACCGCACCGAGCCGTCCGTCCGCCTGCGCCGTGGTCAGGGTTCCCAGAGATGCCCACCCCAAGGCCGCCCACGCCCGCGGCCATCTGGCTCGAGTCACGACCCGGGCGCCCAGATATGCCGTCCAGGCGGACAACGGGATCGCCGCCGCGAGAAGCCAGGCGATGGAGGAACCGACCGGAGACGACAGGGTGGAAATCACCGGCAGGTGCTCGATCACCCAGGCTCCCGCGGCCAGCACCGGCAGGTAGGGCGCCGGCTCGAGCGCATTGCCCAGGCCTGCGCCATGCCAGCCGTCCAGCCAGGCGTGAAACAGCCTCGAGGCGTCGGTGGACACCGGCAGGAGCTCACCGCCGGCGAAACCGTCGCCGCTGGCGGATATCAGCCCTCTGAGCAGCGAGCGCCATGACGCCACCGCCAGCAGGGCGCCAACCGTGACCGCAAGAAACCCGGGGTGGCGCAGGATCCGCGAAGTGACGCTGCGCGTCGGCTCCTCGAGCGACTCGTTGTCGTCGGAGACCGGCCCCGACTCCAGGCTCTGCGCGCTGCTGACCGGCTCATCCGACGACATGTCGGGCACCATCGCCACGGCGTCCCGGATGGTGTCGAGAGTCTGGCGGAAACCGGCTCTGGGTGTGGCGAACAGCCCCCGCAGGTCGCGGCGTCGGACCCGGCGAGTGCCACGTGAGCGCCGTCGCGCCGCCACGAGACGCCACGGAGTCATCAGCGACCCAAGCCCGCCGAGCTCCTCCCAGGCCCTCCTGGGTCGCTTGACCGCGAGTAGGACGGCAGCTGAACCAACACTGGCCAGGGCGATCCAGAGCCCGAGGAAGGGCACGGCATACGGGGAACATCGGGTCAGCGCGACCTGACGGCCGTGGCGAAGGTCGCTGCGTCGCGCGGCACCGGCGGACCGGCCACCGGAACGTTCACCGTTGGTCGAGGCGGCCGCCTCACGCATCCGGGCCTTGGGCGCGACGATGACCCGATGCCCGGCCAGGTGCGCCCGCCAGGAGAGGTCGAGGTCATCCCGGAACTGCCCGAACGCCGGGTCGAACCCATCGAGCGCGTCGAAGACATCGCGGCGGATCAGCATTCCCGAGGTGTTGACGCCCAGGACGTCGGTGCGGTGGTCGTGCTGGCCCTGGTCGGGCTCTCCCCTGGCTGGGCCT
>DASVHT010000098.1:0-6373 GCA_036382455.1 Dermatophilaceae bacterium | reverse complement strand
GGGATCGTCAGCGTGGCGCTGTCGGTCATCGGTCCCAAGATCCTCGGCAACGCTACGGACCTGATCTTCACGGGACTCATTGGCGAACGTCTGCCGGCTGGCGTGACCAAGGCCCAGGCGGTCGCTCAGCTGCGGGCCACCGGAAAGGTCCGCATCGCCGACATGGTCTCGGCCATGGGCGTGGTGCCAGGGCGCGGTGTCGACTTCAACGCCGTCGGCCATGTTCTGCTCGCCGTGCTCGTGCTGTATGTCGTCTCCTCCGGGTTCTCCTGGTTCCAGGGTCGGGTCACGACGGTCATCGTGCAGCGCACCGTGTATCGGATGAGGGCCGATGTCGAGGCGAAGTTCAGCCGAATGCCGCTGTCCTACTTCGACTCCAAGCCGCGAGGCGAGCTCCTCAGCCGGGTCACCAACGACATCGACAACATCGCCCAGTCCCTGCAACAGACGATGAGCCAGCTGCTCACGTCCCTTCTCACCGTTATCGGGGTCCTGGCGATGATGGTCTACGTCTCCCCGGTCCTGGCCGTCGTCGCCCTGGTGACGGTGCCCTTGTCGATGTACATCACGCTGACCATCGCCAAAAGATCCAAGCCCCAGTTCGTCGCGCAGTGGTCGACCACGGGCAAGCTCAACGGGCACGTCGAAGAGGCCTACACCGGGCATGAGCTGGTCAAGGTCTTCGGGCGCACCGACGAGTCCGTGGCAGAGTTCCGTGAGCTCAACGAGCAGCTGTACGACTCCAGCTTCAAGGCGCAGTTCATCTCAGGGCTGATCCAGCCGGCCATGATGTTCGTCGCCAACCTCAACTACGTTGCCATTGCTGTGATCGGGGGACTTCGGGTCGCTTCAGGTGCCATCAGTCTGGGCGATGTCCAGGCATTCATCCAGTACTCCCGGCAGTTCACCCAACCGCTGACACAGGTCGCTTCCATGGCCAACCTGCTGCAGAGCGGGGTGGCCTCGGCCGAACGGGTCTTCGATGTGCTGGACGCGCCCGAACAGTCCGCCGATGCCAGCCCGGCCGTGACCCCGACCAGTGTCCGTGGTCGTATCGCCTTCGAGGACGTGTCGTTCTCGTACGACCCGTCACAGCCGCTCATCGAGCACCTTGACCTGGTGGCCGAGCCGGGGCAGACCATCGCCATCGTCGGTCCGACCGGCGCAGGGAAGACGACGTTGGCCAATCTCCTGTTGCGCTTCTACGAGGTGGACTCAGGACGTATCACCCTCGATCGTGTGGACATCAGGGACATGCGCCGCGAGGACCTGCGGGCCGAGTTCGGCATGGTGTTGCAGGACACGTGGCTCTTCGGCGGCTCCATCCACGACAACATCGCCTACGGTGCCGAGGACGCGACCGCCGCACAGATCACCAAGGCGGCCGAGGCGGCATACGCGGACCACTTCGTTCGAACCCTGCCGGAGGGGTACGACACCGTGATCGACGACGACGGCTCGAGCGTCAGCGCAGGTCAGCGACAGCTGCTCACGATCGCCCGGGCCTTCCTGGCCGATCCTGCGATCCTGATCCTGGACGAGGCCACGAGCTCGGTGGACACCCGGACCGAGGCCCTGGTGCAGAAGGCCATGGCGGCGCTGCGTACCGGTCGCACCAGCTTCGTGATCGCCCATCGGCTCTCCACCATCCGTGACGCCGACCGGATCGTCGTCATGGTCGACGGCGGCATCGTCGAGCAGGGAACCCATGCGCAGCTCCTCGCCGCCGAGGGCGCCTACTACCGGCTGTATGCCGCACAGTTCAGTGGCGCTCTGGTCGACGAGGACGTCGAGACGGCCCAACCGGTCGGCTGAGCTGGTTGACGGGCGTTAGCCGGTTTGTTTCGGCGATGCCAGCATTCCTACTGGTAGCGATGCAACAAACCGGCTCGCGCTGCCCTGTGGACGACGGACCGTGAGACGGCGATGGCGCCTAGGGTCGTTCCCATGTCCTCAGCCCCGACCTCATCACCCCTCAGCCCCGAACGGTCCCGTATCGCCGCCCGGGTGATCGCGGCTATCGCGGGCGATGGCGCTGTGCTCCGTGAGGACCAGACTCTGGCCGTGGCGGCACTCTGTGGGCCAACAGCAGGCGAGCCCGCGGCGAGGGTTCTCGTGGTTCAGGCCACGGGCTGGGGCAAGTCGGCGGTCTACTGGGCTGCGACCGCGATCCGACGTCATGAGGGCGCCGGTCCGGCACTGGTCGTCTCACCGCTGTTGTCACTGATGCGCGACCAGGTCGGCGCGGCGGGTCGGGCGGGGCTTCGGGCGGCAACACTGAACTCCTCCAACATCGACGCCTGGGCGCAGGTCGAGGCCGCCCTGCGCGCTGACGAGCTCGACGTCCTTCTGGTCTCTCCCGAGCGGCTGGCCAACCCGGGATTTGGCCGCCGGGTGCTCGACGAGCTGGCCGGTCGGCTGGGGCTGCTGGTCATCGACGAGGCACACGCCGTCTCCGACTGGGGGCACGACTTCCGTCCCGACTACCGACGGGTTGCCGACGTCCTGCAGACCCTCAACCCGCATACGCCGGTCCTGGCGACCACGGCGACCGCCAACGCGCGCGTCACGCTGGACGTGGCCGCGCAGCTTGGCGAGGCGACGCTGGTCCTTCGCGGTCCGCTGGCGCGAAGCAGCCTGCAGCTGACAGTCGTGGATGCTCTCTCGCCGATCGAACGTTTCGCCTGGGTCGTTGACCACCTGCCACGGCTCCAGGGTTCCGGGATCGTCTACACCCTGACCGTGGCTGATGCCGAGCGCCTGGCTGCCGCAGTGCAGTTCATCCACGGGGACAGCTGCAAGGTCGCCGCATACACCGGCGGTCTGGAGTCCGGCGAGCGCGAACGGCTCGAGGACTCCCTGCGCGGCAACCGGCTCAAGGCGTTGATCGCCACATCCGCTCTGGGCATGGGTTATGACAAGCCGGACCTCGGTTTCGTTGTGCATGTCGGCTCGCCACCGTCGCCGGTCTCCTACTACCAGCAGGTGGGACGTGCGGGGCGCGGTATCGACCATGCACTGGTGGCTCTGCTGCCATCGGATGCCGACGCAGGCGTGTGGGACTACTTCGCGACGGCGACGATCCCGGACGGGCCACAGGTGGAGCGCCTGCTGGCTGGTCTGTCGGCTTACTCGGACGGCCGGTCCGCCACGGTCCCGGCGCTCGAGGCCGAGACCGGACTCCGGCGCGGACGCGTCGAGCTGATGCTCAAGCAGCTTGCCGTGGACGGCGTGGTCGAGCGGATCGAAGGCGGGTGGCGCCCGACTGGCGCCTCTTGGACCTACGACCAGGAGCACTATGACGGCATCATCGCCACCCGGCGTCGTGAGGCGGACATCATGCGCGCCTACACCCGCGGCCAGAGCTGCCTGATGCAGCTGCTGCAGGAGTCCCTCGATGACACCAGCGCCCAGAAGTGCGGCCGGTGCTCGGTATGTCTGGGTCATCTGCCGCAGCCGTTGCGTGAGCGACCAGAGGCCGCCACCGTCGAGGCGGTGACTCGCCGGCTCAGGGGCGAGGTCACGGTGCTGGAGCCTCGCAAGATGTGGCCCGGGGGGGCCTTCGGCACCAGAGGACGGATCCCGCCGGGGCTGATGGCGCAGGCAGGACGGGCGATCGCATACGCTGACGCGCCTGAGTGGCGTGAGCTCGTCCGGTCGACCTTCGGGCGTGACGGAGCACCCTCGCAGGAGCTTCGCGATGCGGCGGTGGGCGCCTTGGGCCAGTGGCGTGACTCGTGGCCGGCACGGCCCGAGGTGGTGGTGGCACTGCCTGCGGCGGGCTTCCCGCTGATGACTGGCGGGCTGGCTGACCATCTGGCCCAGGTGGGTCAGCTGGGCCGCGCCGACCTGACAGTGGCGTTCGATCACGGGCCATCGGCTGACCTCTCGTCGTCAGAGGAGGCGGCCCTGTGGCGGGATGCCATCCGCGTCAACGACGAGCTGCTGTCAGCGGTCTGCGGCAAGGTGGTGTTGCTCGTGGTTGACGGTACGTCGACACAGTGGCCGATCACCGTGGCTGCGGCGCATCTGCGACAGGCCGAGGCGTCGATGGTGCTGCCGTTGCTGGTTCACCGCCGTCCATGAAGATGCGAGGGTGGATCAGCGCCTTGCTGCGGGAGGGAGGCAAGATGTCTGTCATGCCCAAGCGGTCCGATGTGTCGTCCTCGTCATCCGTCCAGCCAACGGCACGCTTCGGTGCCCGAGCCGTGCTTGCCGCCGTGGCGATCCTTCTGGTGGCCGTGCCCTTTGCCCTGGTGCTGTTGACGGTGGAGGACAGGTGGGCGCCGCTGCTGCGGGCGGACAACAGCGCGCGCGACGGCTTGCACGGCTACGCGGTGAGCCACAACGGGTTCGTCGGTGCGATGCAGCTGATCAGTGACACAGGGTCACCGCTGGCATGGCAGGTCATTCTGGCCGCGGTGGTGATCTGGCTGCTCTGGCGTCGGCTACCCCGCCTGGCCCTGTTCGTGGTGATCACCGCGGCTGGATCATCGCTTCTGAACACCATCGTCAAGGCGGCGGTCCATCGACTACGCCCGGTCCTGACCCATCCCGTCGCCCACGAGGCCGGGTCCAGCTTTCCCAGCGGTCACGCCCAGGCCGCGATCGTCGGCTACGCGGTGCTGCTGCTTGTCTTTCTGCCGATCCTGCACGGAGTCTGGCGCAGAGTCGCCGTCGGACTGTCGATGTTCATGGTCCTGGCGATCGGCTTCTCGCGGATCGCTCTTGGCGTCCACTACCTGTCCGACGTCATCGGTGGCTTTGTCCTGGGTGCAGCATGGGTTATGGCGATGGCTGCGGCGTTCAACGCGATGCGTGTCGATCGTGGCCGCCGTCGGGTGGATGTGGGGGAGGGACTCGAGCCCGAGCACTCGGGGCGACTGACCGGCCTCACGACCAAGAACGAGGAGAACGACGGGTTTCACTAGCCCAGGGCAGCTCGGGGTCGGCGAGGCGCCGCCGACCCCGGACCGGGCCGGCGAAAGACCGGTCCTGCACCAGGGCCTGCCGAAAATCAGGTCAGGGTGGCCTTCTTTGGTCCCGGTGCTGTGACCAGTCCGGCTGCAGTCGCGGCCTTCTGCACTTCTCTGGACACCGCGGGCACCACTCGGGAGTCGAAGATCGAGGGCACGATGTATTCCGCAGTCACTCCGTCCTCGGAGACGATGTCGGCGATCGCCCGGGCGGCCGCCACCTTCATCGACATGGTCACCGACCGCGCACGGCTGTCGAGCAACCCGCGGAACATGCCCGGAAAGACCAGGACGTTGTTGATCTGGTTTGCATAGTCGCTGCGGCCGGTGGCGACCACGGCCACGTTGTCCGGCATCTCCTCCGGCTGGATCTCCGGAATCGGGTTGGCCATAGCGAACACGATGGCGTTCTTGGCCATTGTGGCGATCCACTCCGGCTTGACCAGATCGGGACCACTGACCCCGACGAAGACGTCCGCACCGACAAGTGCGTCCTCAAGACTGCCGCGCATTCCCTCGCGGTTGGTCGTCTTTGCGATGGATCGCTTCGCCTCGTTCAGGTCAGTTCGGTCACGGGAGACGATGCCCGCTCGATCCACCCCGATGAAGTGGCCGACGCCGGCGTGCTGCCACAGCTTGATGCAGGCAACCCCTGCGGCGCCCATGCCGAGAAAGACGACCTTGAGATCCTCCAGCGGCTTGCCGACCACCTCGGCCGCGCCATACAGGGCGGCGAGTGAGACGATCGCGGTGCCATGCTGATCGTCGTGGAAGACGGGGATGTCCAGCTCTTCCTGAAGCCGTCGCTCGACCTCGAAACACACCGGCGCCGCAACGTCCTCCAGGTTGATGCCACCGAATCCGGGAGCGATCGCCTTTCCTACCGCGACCAGCTCCTCAACGCCTGAGGTACGCACGCAGATGGGGTACGCATCGATGTTGGCGAGCTGCTTGAACAGCATCGCCTTGCCCTCCATCACCGGCATGGCCGCCTCCGGCCCGATGTCACCCAGACCCAGAACCGCTGTGCCGTCGGTCAGCACTGCTACCGAGTTCGACTTGATGGTGTAGTCCCACACCAGCTGGGACTGCTCCGCGATCGCGGTACAGACCCTCCCGACACCCGGGGTGTATGCCATCGACAGATCGTCACGGGTGAGCACCGCGAACTTCGGCGTCACCTCGATCTTTCCGCCGATGTGACGATCGAACACCCGGTCGGTCACCGACAGCAGCTTCACGCCGGAGACCTCCCTTGCCGCCGCAACGACCTCCAGGCCATGCGACTCCCCGCGGGTCTCCACCTGGATCTGCCGGAGGATCACCTCACGCTGGTGCTCGATGATGTCGATGGAGTCGATGAGGGCCCCGGCGCGACCAAGTGCTGAGGTCAGCTT
>DASVHT010000097.1:0-1852 GCA_036382455.1 Dermatophilaceae bacterium | reverse complement strand
GGCGGGCAGCACGGCTGCGAAGACTGCCACGGTGATGGTGCCGGCACCGGGCAGGGCGGTCTTGCTCAGCCCCACCAGCGTCGCCGCAAGGGCGAGGAGCGAAAAGTCCAGGAGCGAAAGCGCAGACATGCAACGGAGCCTAATGGGGGTTACCGGGCCGAGATCGTGACAGGCTCGGTGCCTGGTAGCCGCCGATGGATGAGCACTCAATAGAGCCTGGACCTCGAGTCCTAATGGCAGATCGTGCCTCCATCGGTGGTCGGGAAGGCGAACCGCTGATGGGATGTCGTGCCCGCCGTCTTGGCGTGAGCACTTGACCATTAGGTCGCGGGTTTTCCTGCAGGCTGCTGGCCGGGTAGTCGAGTGAAGTGGAGGACGTCAGAGTGTTGTTCGTCGGAGATGACTGGGCTGAAGACCATCACGATGTGGAGGTCCAGGACGAGACCGGGCGGCGACTTGCCAAAGCCCGCCTGCCGGAAGGCATTTCAGGGATAGCTCGGTTACATGCCTTGGTCGGGAGGTTCCTGCCCGAGGACGGCGCCGCCGCCGAGGTGAAGATCGGCATTGAGACCGACCGGGGCCCGTGGGTCGCCGCTCTGGTCGCCTCGGGGTACCAGGTGTATGCGGTCAACCCGTTGCAGTCCGCTCGTGCCCGCCAGGGCAACGACGTCTCGGGAGCCAAGAGCGACGCCGGTGACGCTCATGTCCTGGCCGACCTGGTCCGCACCCATTGCCATCAGCTGCGCACCGTCGCCGGGGACAGCGAGCAGGCCGGCGCGGTGAAGGTCCTGACCCGGATGCACCAGACGCTGATCTGGGACCGCACCCGCCAGGTGCAGCGGCTGCGCTCCAGCCTGCGGGAGTTCTTCCCAGCCGCACTGGAAGCCTACGAGGACCTCGCTTCCCCCGATGCCCTGGAACTGTTGACCAAGGCACCCGAGCCCAGCAGCGCGGCTCGGTTGACGCGGGCGCAGATCGCCGCCGTCCTGAAGCGGGCCCATCGGCGCGACCGTGAGGCCAAGACCACTGCGATCATGGCTGCGTTACGCGCGGAGCACCTTACTCAGCCGCCGCTTATCGCGGCCGCGTATGGCGTGACTGTCCGGGCCCTGGCCGCCATGATCTCGACCTCCAACGAGCAGATCACCGCACTGGAAGGGCCGGTCGAGGCCTGTTTTGGCCGGCACCCGGACGCTGAGATCTACCTCAGCCAGCCCGGACTGGGGCCCGTCCTGGGCGCCCGGGTGCTCGCAGAGTTCGGCGACGACCCCAACCGCTACCAGGGCGCGCGTGCCCGCAAGAACTACGCCGGCACCAGCCCCATCACCCGAGCCTCGGGCAAGAAGAAAGTCGTCCTGGCCCGATACGTGCGCAACAAGCGCTTGGCCGATGCCTTGCACCATCAGGCGTTCTGCGCCCTGAGCGGATCACCGGGAGCCCGCGCCTACTACGACGCGCTGCGGGACCGCGACATCAGCTACAACGCCGCCCTGCGCCAGCTCGGCAACCGCCTCGTCGGCATCCTGCACGGCTGCCTCAAAACCCACGCCTGCTACGACGAGGCCACTGCGTGGATCCAGCACACCCAACAAGCCGCGGCTTGACTCCTAAGCCGATGGGATGTCTGCCATGGTCCGCGACGTGAGGGAGGTCGAGGCGAACGGAGGCCCGTCAAGGTGGCAGGTGATTTGAACCAAACTTGTGGAATGTTCGCACATGGGCGACCCTTCAACCGTAGGGTCGCAGGATGACCAAGTCTGCAGCCCCCGTGGGTCATGCAACCCCTGCCACTCGGGTGTCTTTGGTGAATCAGCTCGGGTCAGCCGTCGGCATCTCATCCCAGCTTTTGGAT
>DASVHT010000096.1:0-2408 GCA_036382455.1 Dermatophilaceae bacterium | reverse complement strand
CTCAGGGCATCTTCGTCCGGTAGGGCAGCTGGCAACGGCCGGTGGGGTGTCCGTGCCCCCCACCGGTCGTTGGCTGTTCTGTGACGTGACGCAAGGGACGCGGGATGACGGGGTTAACTGGCAGCGAGCTGGGTGTGAACGGGGGTGAACGAGTGGAGGGGCAAGAGTACGTCCGCCTGCAAAAACCGGACGTGCCGCTGTCGCCGGTAGCCATCTCCCCCTTCGGCCGGGGACAGGATCTCCGCCCGGACGACGTTCCTACCGACAGGCGAACCCCGGCAGATCACGTGGACGCCCGAGTGCCAGGCGTCCGAGAGCGGCGGTTACCTCAGGAACGTGGGCGGCGACGGATCGACGCCCGGCTTCGGTCCGGTTACCGCCAGGTAGTCGCCGACCGTAATTCCCAGGCGTGGATTGCTTCCTCCGGCACTACCTCAGTTAGCCCCCCGCCCGCTCGGTGGGCTGGGCGAGCCGCGTCGGTCGAGGTCACCAAAACACCTCCAGCAGTCCGCCTTTCCCAAGCCTCCATTAGGGAGCGGCGGCCCCTGGATCGGCGGCTGCGATCGCACGGCGAGTTCGATACGGAGTTAGCTCGGACGAGTGACGCGGCACATCTTCCGTGGGTGGTGGCAGGCGCAGAGCCGGCTAGCCAGGCAACAACCGCGATAGTTGCTGCCGGCGTTAGTCACCGTTTCGCCGATCCCGCTGCAGATGCGGCTCCGCCTCGGCTTGCTGAAGGAGTGGAGTTGCTCGGCGAGTACCAGGGGGCGGGGTTCACCTTCCCCGTCTATCTCGCCCGTCGCCCTGACGGGCAGGTCGTCCAGCTCAGCCACCTCCTCTTCCTAGCTCTGGGCGCCATCGACGGTCGTCGCGGCCCAACCGAACTGGCAGCGGAGGTGTCCGCGGCAGCGGGGCGTGGCCTTTCAGACCAGGGCGTTCAGTACCTGCTCGGCAAGCTCGCCCCGTTGGGGCTCCTCGATAGCAACGCGCCGGCGGGACACCTCGAGGACCCGTTGCTGGGGCTTCGACTGCGCCGCACCCTCGTGCCCGCCCGAGTCGTGAACAGGCTGAGCGGTGTGTTGCAGGGCTTGTTTTGGCCGCCCGTCGTGGTGATCGCACTCCTGAACTTGGTCATCGCCGGTACCTGGCTGATCATGAGTGGAAGCGTGGTCAGCAGTGTGCGCTCGGTAGTGGCCGAGCCCTGGCAGGTGCTGCTGGTCTTGGCCCTGCTCCTAGCCTCACGACTGTTCCACGAGTGTGGCCATGCTGCGGGATGCACCTACGGCGGAGCCCGGCCGGGAATCATCGGCTTTGGCATCTACCTGGTTTGGCCCGCGTTCTTTACCAATGTCACGGACGCCTACCGACTGGACCGACGCGGCCGGCTCCGGACGGACTTAGGCGGTGTTTACTTCAACCTGCTGTTCGTCCTCGTGCTGAGCGCGACGTACTTCGCGACGGCGGTGCCTGCCTTTGTGGTCGCGATGCTGTTCACGCAGCTGGAGATGCTTCAACAATTCCTGCCGATCGTCCGTCTCGACGGCTACTACATTCTCGGCGACCTGGTCGGCGTCCCGGAGCTGTTCGGCCGAGTCAAGCCCATCCTGACCAGCCTCATCTCCCGGGGACCCACCCATCCGCGGGTGCAGGAACTACGCCCTCGAGTCCGCGTCATCGTCACGTTGTGGGTTTTAATCACCTTGCCATTGCTCGCCGGCTACCTAGTTATCTTTATGGTCACGCTACCTCAGGTTGCGGGCACTCTCTACAACGCCGTGGTGAGCCAAGCAAGTGGGCTCAAGCAGGCGGTGACGTCTTTTCAGCTCGTAGCCATCATCGTCGACGTCGTTTCGCTAGCTACGTTGCTGATAGCTCCGCTAGGAACCGTGCTCGTCCTCGCCTCGATGGCCCAACGCGTGACCCAGCTATCGCTGAGGTGGAGTCAGGGGCAACCGATTCGGCGCATCGGCATCATTCTCATCGCTGTCCTGGCCATGGCGGGGGTGGGCACATGGTGGTGCGTGCAACTGCCGTAGCGGTGAACGGTTTGAGTGGCCAGGCCTGGGCGATCGGAACGGGGTCCGATGTCTTCGGTGGTAGGTCGAGCGCTGCTACTCACGTCGCAGTCTCCCGGGCAGTACGCGTCGGCCGGACAGCGGAGGCGCGGAGGCGGTAACGCGCACGGGGCCAGTCGAATTGCTCGGTGGGTTAGTGCGGGCCCGCCGCGTCACGGCGCGGCTGCAGGCTGTCCGGAAAGACGCCCGTCCGGTAACCATTCAGGTCCCGGCCGCTGTGAGGCTGGCGACGGTAGGACGTTGCCGCAGGCCCGGTGTCCAGCTGGGCTGGTGAACCCGTGCCGGGGTTCTCTGGGCTGGTCGGGCAGCGCCGCTACGGGCTGGACGCCGCGG
>DASVHT010000095.1:0-3017 GCA_036382455.1 Dermatophilaceae bacterium | reverse complement strand
TTCTCCCAGGTCGCTCCGCCGGCGGGCATGGTGCCCTCGGCCCGTCCATTTGAGGTCAGGGCCGAGACCCACGCGTCGGTGGCGTCCTGTGTCTGGTCGATCGACACGTAGTTTCCCTCGGGCGACAGGTAGCCCGCATGCCAGGTCCTGACACCGCCCGCGGACGAGGTGAAGCGCACGCTGGTCGCTTTCCAGCCCGCCGGCAGCCGAGGCTGGGAGATCGCCCAGCCGGTCTCCTGACGCACCTGCGAGGCCACCGACGTGACATCGACGGCTGGCTGACTGACCTCACGGACCCGGGGCACCATCGCCACCCACGCCAGCACGGCGACCATGATCACGATCATCGAGATGACCATGCTGCGCACGCTGCCGAAACCGCGCCGCGGCGCCGGCGGCGGCACGGCGGGGGCGGGCACGGTTGCAGAGGCATCTGTGGCAGTCACGGCTCCATCCTCGCTGAACGCCGGCGGTGTCGCCAACCGCCGATACCCGAGCGGTCGTCGGCGCGACCCCTCCCGCCGATAGAGTCGACTGGCCGCCCACCCCCTGAGCCGTAGGAGACCCACATGTCCCAGCGCACGCTGGTCATCGGCGAGTCGTTGATCGACATCGTTCATCAGCCTGACGGCTCCACCCAGGAGCACGTCGGCGGCAGCCCGGCCAATGTAGCCGTCGGCCTCGCCCGTCTCGGCCACGACGTCACCTTCGCCACCATGATCGGACAGGACGAGCGAGGTTCCAGGATCGCGGCCCTCCTTGACAAAGAGGGGGTCAGGCTGACCGGGGGCAGCGTCGGCGCACGGTCGACGTCCGTGGCCGCCGCGACGCTGGATGTGACCGGCGCGGCGACATACCGCTTTGACCTGGCCTGGGAGCTGGACGAGGGCCAACCCCTGGACGGGCTGACGCACGTCCACACCGGCTCCATCGCCGCCACCCTCGAGCCCGGCGCCTCCGCGGTCCTGACCATGCTCCAGAACGCACACCCGCACGCCACCACCTCCTACGACCCGAACGCCCGCCCTTCCCTGATGGGTGACCCGCACGAGGTCCGCGCCAAGATGGAGCAGCTCATCGGGCTCAGCGATGTCGTCAAGGCCAGCGACGAGGACGTCGCCTGGTTGTATGACGGGGCGCCGCTCTCCGACGTGCTGCGACTGTGGGGGCAGCTGGGTCCCGCGCTGGTGGTGATGACCCGCGGCGACAAGGGCGCCCTGATCGGGCTCAACACCACCGGCGAGCTCACCAGCGTTGACGCGCCGGCGGTCGAGGTGGTGGATACCGTGGGTGCCGGGGACTCCTTCATGGCAGGCCTGCTGTCCGGGCTCCTGGAGGCCGGACTGGTCGGCGGACCCCCGGCTCGCGAGCGGCTTCGGTCCGCCTCCCTGGCCGACGTGTGGCCCGCGGTCGACCGTGCGCTGGCCTGCGCGGCGATCACGGTCTCGCGTGCCGGGGCCAACCCGCCGCACCTGGCCAGGACGACACGTCTGCGTCGAAAATAGCGGTGAGTAAAGGGGCGCTCGGTGCGTTAGGCGGCCTGGATGGGGTCGAAGCGGACGGTGTAGCCGAGACGGTTGGCGTCGCGGGTGATGCGTCGTAGGGCGCGTTGGGGGTCGCGTTTGGCGTGGTAGTCGCCGCCGAGGTCGTGGTAGTCGGTGTTCTCCGATAGGACGTGCCAGGTCGCCGTTAGGATCGAGTGCTCGATGGCAACCAGGGCCTTGAGTTTGCCGATGCGTCGGGAAAGACGCCGGTAGCGTGCGCCGAGGAACGTGGTGTCCTGGGTGCGGTTGGCGGCCATCGCGGCGATGCCGAGGGCGCCGGTGAGCCAGTGGTCGCCGTGTCGGGTGTGGGCAGGTTTGTTTCGCTCACCTGACTGGTTGAGGCCGGGAGCGACGCCGGCCCAGGAGGCGAGGTGCCCAGCGGTGGGGAAGCGGCTCATGTCTGCGCCGGTCTCGGCGATGATCACTTCGGCGACGTCTCGTCCGACCCCTGGGATGGTGTCCAGTCGGGCGAGCTGGTCACGAAAGGGTGCCAGGGCTTCCTGAATGCGGGTGGAGAGCTTGGCGATGTCCTGGTCCAGGGCGTCGAGTCGGTCCAGGTGCATCCGGCACAGGAACGCGTGGTGCTGACCGAACCGGCCGACCAGTGCCTGGGTCAGGGGGCTGATCTTGGTGCGCATCCGACCCTTTGCCATCTGCGCCAGGACCTGCGGGTCGCGTTCCCCGGCGATCAGCGCTTCGAGCATCGCCCGACCGGACACACCCAGGATGTCGCTGGCCACGCTGGACAGTTTGATCCCCGCGTCTTCCAACTCCTTCTCCAACCGGGAGGCTTCACGGGTGTGCTCGCGAGACAACGTGGTCCGGTAACGGGTCAGATCCCGCAGCTGGCGGATCGGTTGTGGAGGCACGAACGAGGCCTTCAGTAACCCGCACTCACCCAGCTGCGCCAGCCACATCGAGTCGGTCACATCGGACTTGCGTCCCGGGAGTCCCTTCGCGTGTGCGGGGTTCACCAAGATGACGTTGACGTCGTCTTCAAGCAGGTAGAACGGCGGGCGCCAATAGTCGCCCGTAGCTTCTATCGCGACCAGGGTGACCCTTTGTTCGACCAGCCAGTCTCGCAGCTCCAGCAGCGCGTTGGTGGTCGTGGCGAAGGTTCGTACCTCGGTGTGGCGCTGGTTGGCCCGAGCTCCTGGGCTGCGCACGCACGCCTTGACGTCTTTCTTGGACACATCCAGTCCTGCACAACGGTCATGTAGAAGATCCACGACCGGCTCCTTCCCTCGTCGATGTGGACAAAAGGACCCGCCCGGGAGAGAGCCGTCAAGGATGAACGCAAGAGTCTGCGTCGCGTGCTACTGGCAACAATCCGCGGTCCCTGAAACGACGGCTCCAAGCCAAACTAGTCCTCGAGCAGAGACCGCATCATGGAGCGACCGGCATCCACCCGGGCGAGCCCGACCCCATTTTCCCCGCACCGCGGCGGCCCCGGAAGGGGCCTGAAGAACTAGT
>DASVHT010000094.1:0-1721 GCA_036382455.1 Dermatophilaceae bacterium | reverse complement strand
CCATGAAGCTGTACCCGCCGGTCAAGGGCCAGAGCGACGCCTACCCGCAGCTGGCGTCGGCGTTGACCCGCACGATCCGCCGGGACCTGATCGAGCAGCAGTACGAGCTGATGGTCAAGTACGCCACCGCGATCCGACTCGGCACCGCCTCCACCGAGGCGCTGCTGCGCCGCTTCACCCAGAACACCACCCACCCCGCCTACGCCGCGATGCTAGATGCAGGGCGTCCTTGGCGTCGGTCTTGACCCGGTCGCCGGACGGCTGCTGCAGCTTCGACGGCGCCGCTACTGCGTACCGGATGTTGTGGTCGGTCAGAAACCGGGCCAGCCCGTAGCCGGTCGGTCCGGCCTCGTACACTACCGCGACCGGGCCGGGCAGCTCCCGCAGCCAGCCCAGCACCGCCTCGGGCTGCGGACCCAGCCGCGCCCGTCTAAAGAGGTTCACCCCGTTGGTCCGTGAGCCGTTTCGGGGCAGGCCGACGTGTGTCTTCACCGTTGATGGACTGGCTGGAATGATCAGGTGGTGAGCGATGGCGGTCGTCGGAGGCGACTCTGGGTTGCTGGTGCCACCGCCTTCGTAGCTGCGGTGTTCGCGGTTGTGGCAGGGTTCGCGCCGGCGCTGGTGCCGACCAAGTGGGTCGCTGCTCACCAAGCCTTGTTGTGGTCGGTGATCCTCGTGATGGCTGTCCTGGCTACCGTGCTGTCAGTTTGGGGGCAGCGCACAGACCGGACAGACGCGGCGCGCGCGGATTCCGCCGGGAACCGTCCGGGAAATGGGACGGCAATGTTCACAGCGTCGAAGCACTCAGCGCGGGCAAGTGCGGAGGGACTCGTCTACAGGGAGAGCACTACGCAAACGGCAGTCGATGGCAGCACGACAACAAAGGTAATTGAGATCTTCGACGCACAGGTTGTGAGACTGCGACTTGGGCCTCCTTCGGAAAGTGGCGGAGAGACATGAACCATATGGATGCTCTCCATGCCCGAGAGCAAGACCTTGAGAAGCTGCGACGGCTTCGAGGCACCGCGCATCCGGAGACGCTGGCCGCCCGGAACAACCTCGCTGCGACGTACCGCGACATGGGCAGGCTCAGCGAGGCAGCCAGTCTCTTCGAGCGAGCCTTAGTAGACAGTGAACAGGTCCTGGGCACCGCGCATCCGGAGACGCTGACCACCCGGAACAACCTTGCTGCGACGTACCGCGACATGGGCAGGCTCAGCGAGGCCATAACTATGTATGAACGAGTTCTCGAGACCCGCGAGCGCGTGCTCGGCCCGAACCACCCAAACACGCTGACCACCCGGAACAACCTTGCCGGCGCCTACCAGGCGGCGGGAGATCAGAGCCGGGCGATCTCCCTCTACCGGGCCGTCCTACCCGACCTCCTGCGCGTGCTCGGCCCGGACCACCCAAACACGCTGAACACCCGGAACAACATCGCCGCTTTGACGGGACAAGCGGGGGACGCGGCTGAGGCGCTGCGGCTGTTCCGCGAGCTGCTGCCCGACCAGGAGAGGGTGCTCGGCCCAGACCACCCGGACACCCTGACCAGCCGGAACGACCTCGCTGGCGCCTACGAGTCGGCGGGCCGGCTGGGCGAGGCGATCCCGCTGTTCGAGCGGACCCTGGCCGACCGCGAGCGGGTGCTCGGCGGCGACTACCCGGACACCCTGACCAGCCGGCACAACCTCGCCGGCGCCTACGGGTCGGCGGGCCGGCTG
>DASVHT010000093.1:0-17676 GCA_036382455.1 Dermatophilaceae bacterium | reverse complement strand
CCCAGATGAACACCGAGATCGAGACCGGGCCCACCGGCAAGCGCCTCCTGCCGCTGACGGTGTTGACGGCCGGCAAGGACGGGCTGCTGGAGACGACAGGTTGAGAAGGCAGATCAGCGGTCTGCTCGCCTCGGCACTGCTGCTGGCTGGATGCTCGAGCGGTCCTGTCTTCGTGGCTACGAGCCCCAAGGCCGCACCCATCAGATCGTCGTCGGTGCCCTCTTCGCCACCACCGGCGGCGGTTGATGACGCTCTGGTCATCGCTGGCACGGGGGATATCGCAGAAGCGGGCGCGTCGACCATGGCCAATGCCACATCGACCGCCGACCTCGTCCGCGCGGCGAGGCCCCAGGTCGTCTTCACCGTGGGCGACAACGCCTATCCGGGCGGGTCGGCCACGGACTACAGGAACAAGTACGACCCGACGTGGGGGTCGTTCAAGGCCAGGACGCGCCCCGTTCCGGGCAACCACGAGTACAGCTCCGGATCCCCGCGCGGCTACCTGGGTTACTTCGGCGCGGCGGCCGTCACCAACTCGGTCGATGGTGGGGTGTACTACGCATACGACCTCGGCAAGAGCTGGAGAGCCTATGCGCTGAACTCCGAGATCAGCATGTCCCCGACGTCAGCGCAGTATGCGTGGCTCAGGTCGGATCTGAGTGCGCATCCGGGCCAGCACTTCCTTGCCTACTGGCACCAGCCACGATTCGTCAGCGAAGTTGAGCACGGTGACCGCATCGACGAGTCCGGCATCTGGGATCTGTTGCGCCAACACGGAACCGACATCGTGATGTCAGGCCATGAGCACCACGCGGAGCGCTTCGCCAAGATGGCCGGGTCCGGAGCCCTGGACCCGAAGGGCATCCGGGAGTTCATCACGGGCAATGGCGGCAACCAGACGTACGGTCTGCCGGGCAAGCGCCGCGCCAACTCAGAGTTTGCTGACGGATACGACTACGGCGTACTGAGGTTGACACTGCACGTCAACTCCTACGACTGGGCGTTCATCGCCAGCGGACGTGCCTTCAACGGTTCGTCAAGCGTCAACACCGGGGGCAAGGGCCGCGTTCTCGATTCGGGGACATCGGCAACGAACACCACCAGTCCCTAGCCCACCACCATCACCCAACACGGCCGTATGCCGCACCTCCGCGCAACGGGCGCGCGTGCGGCATACGGCCGTGGGTCGGTCTTGAGCTCCAACCAGCTCCTGGTTACTGCTTGCTGGCGAACCAGGGTGACGAAGGTCCATGTAGGTCACGTCCTCGAGCAGGGACATCTGCTCCTGGAAGACCCTGCTGACTTCCTCGGGCATCTCCTTGGTCTCGCCCTCGCGCGCGGCCTCCTCGCTGCGGAAGGCGATCGTCTCGGTGAACCGGCCGTCCGGTTCCATCGCGATCGAGCCACCGATCAGCTCCGGCCGCGCCTCGTGCAGCATGTCCATCGGCAGGTCCATGAACGTGCGGAACCGCTCAGGATCTGTCACCCGGCCCTGGATGACCTGGACGAACCCGGCGTCGTCCGCCCCGCCGTCGAGGAACATTGCCGCCTCGTCACAGTCGTGGAATGTGACGTCACCGTCGAAGCACTTCTCCGTCTCCGCCCACCACGCGCCCTGTTCGTGGCGAACCGAGTTGCGGGCTGCGGCCTCCTTGGAGTCGAACCGCACCACCCCTATGAATGTGTTGTCGTCGGTGACGCCGTACGTTCCGCCGAGCCAGCCCTCGGCCGTCGGTCCTATCTCCTGGCGCCACCTGTCCGTCTGCCGGCGCAGGGTGTCCGCGTCGCGGCACGTGCCCTGAATGATTTGGATGAACACCTCGTTAGCCTCCGTTCCGGCGGGCCGCTTCACCCTGAAGTGGCCCATCGACCGACGGTACGCCGGGCCGTGGCCGTTGTCATCGGTATCCTCGCGTCATGGCACGCACTCCCGAAGGTCCGCCTCCGGCCCCTGCGGTCCAGAAGCTGCGCGTGCGTTATGCCAAGCGCGGTCGGCTGAGGTTCTCCTCGACGCGTGACTTCCAGAGGGCCCTCGAGCGCGCCCTTCGCCGGGCAGCGGTCCCCATGGCGTTCTCCGCCGGCTTCCACCCACACCCGAAGATCTCCTACGCCAATGCGGCGCCGACAGGAACGGCCAGCGAGGCCGAGTACTTCGAGATCTCGGTGACCGAGAGGGTGGACCTGCAGCGGGTGCGGGAGGCGCTGGACCAGGCGCTCCCCGAAGGGTTGGACGTTCTTGAGGTGGTCGAAGCCGTCCCCGGGGCCCTTGCCGACCGGCTGCAGGCCAGTGACTGGGCGATGGAGTTCAGGGGTGTGCCGGTCGAGAGCCTGACGCAGGCGGCTACCCTTCTGCTCGCCCGGGAACGGGTTGACGTCACCCGGGTCATGAAGAACGGCCCGCGCACCTTCGATGTCCGCGGCGCCGTCGTGTCGTTGGACGCCTCGGCTTCCGAGGACGGCATGTGTGCGATACTGAGGATGGTCGTACGGCATACCACACCCACCGTGCGCCCCGACGATGTCCTAAACGCGCTGCAGTCAGTCGCCGCTCTCACGCCGCCGAGACCACCCCTGGTGACTCGGCTGGCGCAGGGGCCGCTGCGCACCGCAACCGCGACGGTGGCCGATCCATTGGCTGCCCACCAGGACGTCGATGGCAGCTGAGGCGGTGACGCGCGAGGTAGCGCGAGCTCCCAGATGTAGCGATACGACTTCCGTCCCGCCCGCCCAGTGCGGGAGACGACGCTAACCGCGCACCGTGCGGCGATGAGGGCTACCTGGCCAGGGTGTGGTCCTCGCCACGTGGGTAACGGGAGGACGCCCCACATGGCATCCAACGAAAACAACACATCCAACAACGACAACGAGCTGAACACGGACAACGCAGCCGATGGCTCCGGTCAGACCCCTGCTCCGGTGAAGAAGACCGCTGCCAAGCGGGCTCCTCGCAAGGCCACCAAGAAGGCCAGTACGCCGAAGCAGACGCCCCCCGCCGGGGCGTATGAAGCTGCACCTGCTGAGGTCGTACCAGGTGAGGTTGCACCTGCTGAGGTCGTCGAGGGGATCGAGCCGGCCGAGGGCGGGGCTCCGACGCGCAAGATCGCCAAGCGCGCCCCCCGCAAGACCGCCAAGCAGTCCGTTGCGCCGCCAGTTGAGCCAGAGGCAGAGGCCGCCTCTGAGCCGACCCCTGCGGTCCCGAGCTTCGGTCTGCTGTTCCAGGCGCCCGAGCCCACGGCGGCCCCGCGTCGCCGCCGGGCCAGCGCTCCGGCGGCAGCCCCAGAGCCGTCTGCGGCCCAGGCTCCATCGAAGCCTGCCGCAGAGCAGGGCGCTGACACGACGGCCGACAACACTGGTCAGGTCGACGACTCGGATGACGCCGGAGCCGATGGCGCGCGCCATCGCCGGCGTCGAGGTGGCAAGGGTCGCCGGGGACGCGGTGGCAGCGAAGGCGCCACCGACGATGCGGCATCCGAAGCAAGCGAAACCTCGGCCGAGGAGAGCGCGGGATCCTCCTCGACCGTCGAGCCGCCGGCCGAAGCCGAGGGGTCGGGGGAGGACGGTGCGACCCGCCGTCGCACTCGTCGCCGTCGCCGTGGCGGCGCTGGTGACAGTGAGGACTCGCCCAGCACCGCGACCCGTATCCGGGAACCGCGCCAGGCGCGCGACGAGGTCACGGCGGTCAAGGGTTCGACCCGGCTGGAGGCCAAGAAACAGCGTCGTCGTGAGGGTCGTGAGTCAGGGCGCCGCCGCACGGTCGTCACCGAGGCCGAGTTCCTCGCCCGGCGCGAGAGCGTCGAGCGGGTCATGGTTGTGCGCCACAAGGAGGACCGCACCCAGATCGGCGTCCTTGAGGACGGTGTTCTCGTCGAGCACTACGTGTCCCGCGAGGTCAACGCCTCGATGGCCGGCAACGTCTACCTCGCCCGGATCCAGAACGTCCTTCCGAGCATGGAGGCCGCTTTCGCCGACATCGGCAGGGGCCGCAATGCCGTGCTGTACGCCGGTGAGGTCAACTGGGATGCCGCAGGTCTGGAGAACAACCGTGCGAGGCGGATCGAGAACGCGCTGAGCTCTGGCCAGGGCGTCCTCGTTCAGGTCACGAAGGACCCCATCGGGCACAAGGGCGCCCGCCTGACCTCGCAGATCTCGCTGCCCGGTCGCTATCTGGTCTACGTGCCGGACGGCAACATGATGGGCATCTCGCGCAAGCTTCCCGACACGGAGCGGGCCCGTCTGAAGAAGATCCTGCGCGAGATTGTCCCTGAGAATGCCGGGGTCATCGTCCGTACGGCGGCCGAGGGTGCCAGCGAGGACGAGTTGCGCGCCGACGTGGCACGGCTGACCGCGGTGTGGGAGGAGATCAAGAAGAAGAGCAAGAGCGCGAACGCTCCGGCACTGTTGCACGGCGAGCCCGACCTGACGGTTCGGGTCATCCGCGACGTGTTCAACGAGGACTTCGCCAGCCTGATCGTCTCCGGTGATCCCGCGTGGGAGACAGTCAACGGTTATGTCAACACGGTGGCGCCCGACCTCGCCGACCGTATCCAGAAGTGGACCGGCGCGGAGGATCTCTTCACGCACTACCGGGTCAACGAGCAGATCGCCAAGGCCATGGACCGAAAGGTCTGGTTGCCTTCAGGGGGCTCGTTGGTCATCGACCGCACCGAAGCCATGACGGTTATCGATGTCAACACCGGCAAGTTCGTCGGGTCAGGCGGCAACCTCGAGGAGACCGTCACCAAGAACAACATCGAGGCAGCCGAAGAGATCGTGCGTCAGCTGCGCTTGCGTGACATCGGCGGCATCATCGTCGTCGACTTCATCGACATGGTGCTGGAGAGCAACCGCGACCTCGTGGTGCGTCGACTCCTCGAGTGCTTGGGCCGGGACCGGACCAAGCACCAGGTCGCCGAGGTGACCTCGCTGGGTCTGGTGCAGATGACCCGCAAACGGGTCGGTGGCGGGCTGATCGAGGTCTTCTCGCAGACGTGCGAACACTGCAACGGGCGGGGCTTCATCATCAGCGCCGACCCGGTCGACGAACCTGCCGGCAACAACGGCTCCAGGGACAGCGCTGCCAGCGACAACAACGATGGCGGCAACGGACACGGTGCCCGTGGCCGTCGGGCTCGGGGGAGCGGTCGCGATACCGTCGCGTCCCACGCGCCAGAGCCCAAAGTGACTCCGGACGGTCCGACTCCGGCCCAGATTGCCGCTGCTGCCCATGCTGCGGCCATCCACGCAGCCTCCCACGCGCAGGACGTCCCCGCCGAGGTCTTCGAGACCGTCGGACCCGTCGAGGTCGTCGAAGCCCTCAAAGTCGTGGAGGTCGTCGAGGCGGCCGCACCAAAGACGTCGAGGCGCCGCTCATCGCGGTCGGCGAAGTCCCCTGCGGGCGCGGTAGAGCACTCGGCGGAGCCCGTGGTTTCGTTGGAGCCGGTGGTTTCGTTGGAGCCAGACGCTTCGTTGGAGCCAGTGGTTCCGTTCGACACAGTGGACGCGCCGTACGAGCATGCGGCACCGGAATCTCCGGTGACCCCGGACGGGCCTGCCGGGACGCCGATGGTGCCCGAGGTATCAGCACCAGCTGCGCACGTGCGTCGCAAGCGCGCGCGCGTCATGGCACCGGCAGGACCTCCCCCCGGTGTCGGTGAGGCTCCCGTCAGCGGTGAGTTTGATTCATAGGCTGCCGAGCACGTAGTCTGACCCCTTGGTGCGCCCACCGTGCCCGTGTCTCTTCTGAGACTATGTGCCGGTTGCCAGAGGCCACCTGCCCCCGAACAAACGTAAGAGAGTGAGCTCAACGTGTACGCGATCGTTCGCGCAGGCGGCCGTCAGGAGAAGGTTTCCGTCGGCGACGTCCTCATCATCGACAAGGTGAAGGGTGAAGCCGGAGACAGCATCGAGCTCACCCCTCTGCTGCTGGTCGATGGACCCACCGTGACCAGCGACGTGGCCAAGCTGGCCAAGGTCAAGGTGACCGCCGAGCTGGTCAAGGCCACCAAGGGCCCCAAGATCACGATCATGAAGTTCAAGAACAAGACGAACTACCGCAAACGTCAGGGTCACCGTCAGCACTCGACCCAGATCAGGGTCACCGCGATCGAGGCCTAGCCCTACAAGGTCGTTCTCGAATCCGACAAGTCCCAGAACCTAAGGCAGGCACTGACATGGCACACAAAAAGGGTGCATCCTCGACCCGGAACGGGCGCGACTCCAACTCGCAGTTCCTGGGCGTCAAGCGCTTCGGCGGCCAGGCCGTCAACGCCGGCGAGATCCTCGTCCGCCAGCGTGGCACGCACTTCCACCCCGGCGACGGCGTCGGCCGTGGCGGGGATGACACGCTGTTTGCCCTCGTCGCCGGCGCGGTGAAGTTCGGCACGAAGCGTGGTCGCAAGACGGTCAACATCGTCGAGCCGGCTGCCATCACCGAATCGGCCTGATACCAGCCCGTACCAGCCAGCACAGCAACCTCATGACGAACTTCGTCGACCACGTCGTGCTCCACGTCGCCGCCGGCGACGGGGGCCACGGCGTCGCCTCGGTTCGTCGCGAGAAGTTCAAACCGCTCGGCGGCCCTGACGGCGGTAATGGCGGGCGTGGCGGCAACGTCACCTTGATTGTCGACCCGCAGTCGACCACCCTGCTGGACTATCACCACAGCCCGCACCGCAAGGCCACCAACGGCCAGCCTGGCGGCGGCGATGACGCCAACGGAGCCGACGGGGATGACCTGATCCTTCCGGTGCCGGCGGGCACGGTGGTCAAGGACGGTGACGGTGAGGTCATCGTCGACCTCGTGGCGGCGGGTGAGACATTTGTCGTTGCCCGCGGCGGGCGTGGTGGCCTGGGCAACAGGGCGCTGTCCTCACGGGCCCGGAAGGCTCCCGGGTTCGCCCTGCTCGGTGATGCCGGCGAGTCGCTTGACATCGTCCTGGAGCTGAAGTCACTGGCCGATGTGGCGCTGATCGGCTACCCGTCGGCCGGCAAGTCCAGCCTGGTCTCGGTCCTGAGCGCGGCCCGGCCCAAGATCGCCGACTACCCGTTCACCACGCTGGTCCCGAACCTCGGTGTCGTGATCGCCGGCGAGCAGCGGTTCACGGTGGCCGACGTGCCCGGTCTCATCCCGGGCGCCAGCGAGGGCAAAGGCCTCGGCCTTGAGTTCCTGCGCCACGTGGAGCGCTGCTCGGTCCTGGTTCACGTCATCGACTGTGCCACCCTGGAGCCCGACCGTGATCCCCTCAGCGACCTCGAGGCCATCGAGGCAGAGCTCTCGCAGTATGTCGCCGATGAGTCCCTAGGGGGCCGCCCGCTGTCCGAGCGCAACCGCATCGTCGTGCTGAACAAGGCCGACGTGACCGAGGCCCGTGAGCTTGCGGAGATGGTCAAACCTGACCTGGAAGCCCGGGGAATCGAGGTCTTCATCGTCTCCGCGGTCGCACGCACGGGGCTGAAGGACCTGGGGTACTCCATGGCTCGGCACGTCCTCGCAGCCCGCGCGGCGCTCGGAGAGATCGAGATTCCTCGCATCGTGCTGCACCCCAAGGCCGTGGACGACAGCGGTTTCGTCGTCAAGAAGGAGAGGACCCCGGAAGGGGAGATCTTCCGGGTGATCGGCGACAAGCCCAGACGTTGGGTTGACCAGACGGACTTCTCCAACGACGAAGCGGTTGGCTACCTCGCGGACCGGCTGGCCCGGGCAGGCGTGGAGAAGGCCCTCTTCAAGGCCGGTGCTCTTGCGGGTGCCACGGTGGTGATCGGCCCAGCCGACAATGCCGTGGTCTTCGACTGGGAGCCCACGATGGCCGCCGGTGCCGAGCTGCTCACGGGTCCCCGGGGCAGCGACGTGCGCCTGGACAACCTGCACCGCCCCACCCGGGAGGAGAAGCGCTCGGACTACGCGGACCGCCGGATCGCCAAGACCGCGGCCCGCGACCAGCTCCAGGCCGAGCGCAAGGCTGGGCACTGGGCCACGGCGGCCACTCCTGCCGACAACGACGACAGTGAGATGGACCAGGGCGACTGAGACGCTTTCACTAGACTGCGCGGGTGCCCACGCCCCATCACGCTGACCTGCGCACCGCCCGGCGCCTTGTCGTCAAGGTCGGTTCCAGCTCGCTGACCACAGTTGGCGGCGCCCTCGACCACGCCCGGCTCGGGGCGCTGGTCAACGTGATCGCCGCCCGTCGCAGGCTCGGCACCCAGATCGTCCTCGTGTCCTCGGGCGCCATCGCGGCGGGCATCACGCCCCTGGGTCTGCTCCGCCGCCCCCGCGATCTGGCCACCCAGCAGGCCGCAGCAAGCGTCGGTCAGGGCGCCCTCGTCGCGGCATACAGCCTCGCGTTCGGCACCCACGACCTGACCGTCGGTCAGGTCCTGCTGACCTCCGAGGACGTCACGCGCCGGTCGCACTACGCCAACGCCCGACGCACGCTGGACCGCCTGCTCGACCTTGGCGTCATCCCTGTGGTCAACGAGAACGACACCGTCGCCACGCATGAGATCCGGTTCGGGGACAACGACCGCCTGGCCGCGCTGGTGGCGCATCTGGTGCACGCGGATGCGCTGGTGCTGCTCTCAGACGTCGACGCGCTGTATGACGGGCCTCCTTCCCGGGCCGGCACGTCGCGAGTTCCCTTGATCCGAGGGGATGGTGATCTCAAGAATGTCAAGGTCCGGGGCTCCGGCACGGGTGTTGGCACCGGTGGGATGGCGACCAAGATCGAGGCCGCGGCCATTGCCACGGCGGCCGGCATCACCACGATGGTGACATCGACGCAGCAGGCGGCACGGGCCCTGGCCGGCGAGGACGTCGGCACCCTCTTTGCGCCGACCGGCTCGCGCAGGGCCAGCCGGCTGCTCTGGCTGGCCCATGCCACGACTGCCCGCGGCCGGTTGATCCTCGACGACGGAGCGGTGGCTGCCGTCGTCGTTCGGCGCAAGTCGCTGCTCCCGGCCGGCGTCCTCAGCGTGGAGGGACGATTCGCCGACGGTGATCCCGTGGACCTATGCGACCCAGCCGGCCGCGCGGTCGCCCGCGGACTGGTCAACTACGACTCCGCCGAGCTGCCGGGGCTGCTGGGCCGCAGCACACACGACCTTGCCCGCGAGCTCGGACCGTCCTTCGAGCGCGAAGTGGTGCACCGCGACGACCTGGTCCTGCTCTAGGGCGCAAGCGGCAGGGACCTCCGGACTCGCGCACGAGAGTCGACATAGAGCAGGAGAGTCATTGATGGAGCATGCTTCTTGATGCGCTATCAATGACGGACCTGCTCCCTGTGCCCGACGCTGCGGCTTACGCTGTTCCCATGGCTGACCCGATCGATCCCGAGATCACCGAGCACGTCGCCGACCTTGCCGCCGCGGCCCGCCGGGCCTCGCGCCGGCTCGGACTTCTGTCGCGTGCCGACAAGGATGCCGCCCTGCGTGCCATGGCCGATGCCCTCGACTCAGCGTCAGCGGAGATCATCGCGGCCAACGACGAGGATGTCGCGCGGGGACGGGCCGAAGGCCTGGCGGAGGGACTGATCGACCGGCTACGGCTGGACCGGGCCCGGGTCAGCGCAGTGGCGGAGGCGTTGCGGGACATCGCCGCGCTGCCGGACCCGGTCGGAGAGGTCGTCCGCGGGTCGACGCTGGCCAACGGCCTGCAGATCCGACAGGTTCGGGTGCCCATGGGTGTTGTCGCGATGATCTACGAGGCTCGCCCGAACGTGACGGTCGATGCGGCCGGTCTGGCGCTCAAGAGTGGCAACGCGGTCGTGCTCCGCGGAGGCGCCGCAGCCGGTGCGAGCAACCGTGCCCTCGTAGCAGTGCTGCGAACGGCGCTGGAGGCCCAGGGTCTCCCAGCCGACGCGGTCTCGCTGCTGGACGAGGGCGGCCGCGACGCCGTCCGCGCCCTGATGACGGCACGCGGCCTGGTGGACGTGCTCATCCCGCGGGGCGGTGCCGATCTGATCCAGACGGTCGTGCGCGAGTCCACGGTCCCTGTCATCGAGACCGGGGTCGGCAACTGCCACGTCTACGTCGACGCTGCGGCCGACCTCGACAAGGCGCTGGCCATCACGGTCAACTCCAAGGTCCACCGAATCAGCGTCTGCAACGCGGCCGAGTCCCTGCTCGTCCATCGAAGTGTCGCCGCCGCGTTCCTGCCCAAGGTCCTGGCGCAGCTGGGGTCCGCAGGCGTCACCGTCCACGGCGACGCCGAGCTGGAGCCCTTCGCGCGCGAGGCTGGCGCGGCATACAACCTGGCCACGGACGAGGACTTCGCCCGCGAGTACCTCTCCCTGGACATCAGCGCCAGGATCGTCGACTCGCTGGACGAGGCGCTGGCCCACGTCCAGCAGTACGGCACCGGCCACACCGAGGCCATCGTCACAGAGGACCGCGGGGCGGCCCGTCGCTGGACCGCCGAGGTGGACGCCGCGGCCGTCATGGTCAACGCCTCGACCCGCTTCACCGACGGCGGGGAGTTCGGGTTCGGCGCCGAGATCGGTATCTCCACCCAGAAGCTGCATGCCCGGGGACCGATGGGTCTGGCAGAGCTCACGACGACCAAGTGGGTTGTCGAGGGTGACGGACAGATCCGTTACTGAGGGAGCGCCCACCGGCTACGCTGTGCCCATGATCACGTCCACAGCTGCGACGCTGGCCGGTGCAGAGGCGGCCAAGCTGCGCGAGCTGCCGATGCCGTCATGGGCCTTCGGCCTCATCGCTCTGGCCTGCTTCCTCGCCCTTCTGGGGGTGCTGTGGACCTTTCGCAACACCGCCGCCAGGTACGACAAGCCCGATCACGGGCCAGACCACTGACCAGGCGCGTCGGTGTCATGGGTGGGACCTTCGATCCCATCCATCACGGTCACCTCGTGGCCGCGAGCGAGGTTCAGTCGCTCTACCACCTCGATGAGGTCGTGTTCGTCCCGACCGGTGAGCCGTGGCAGAAGGACTCGTTCCTGGTGTCGCCGGCCGAGCACCGCTACCTGATGACCGTGATCGCCACAGCCTCCAACCCCCGCTTCACCGTCAGCCGCGTCGACCTCGACCGTCCCGGCCCCACCTACACCATCGACACGCTGCGTGACCTGCACGCCCAACGTCCCGGCGCGGAGCTGTACTTCATCACCGGCGCCGACGCGTTGGCCCAGATCCTGTCGTGGAAGGACATCGACGAGCTCTGGGGTCTTGCCCACTTCATTGGGGTGACCCGGCCAGGGCATGTGCTCAGCGACAGTGGCCTGCCCGAGGACCGGGTCTCCCTGCAGGAGATTCCCGCCATGGCCATCAGCTCCAGTGACTGTCGCTCCCGCGTCCTTGTGGGTGAGCCGGTCTGGTACCTCGTGCCCGACGGGGTCGCGCAGTACATCGCCAAGCATGGGCTCTATCGGCCAGATCCGGTCGTCAAGCCTGCTCACACCCGCTGAGCAGCACCAATCCACCAGGAGGACCGCGTGGCCGCCACGCAACATGCCATTGACCTCGCCAGAGCTGCCGCCGTGGCCGCCGAGGACAAGCTGGCCACCAAGATCCTCGCTCTTGACGTCAGCGAACAGCTCGCGCTCACCGATATCTTCGTTCTGGCGTCGGCGCCCAACGACCGCCAGGTCAACGCCATCGTCGACGCCGTAGAGGACAAGCTTCGTGAGCTCGGCGTCAAGCCGGTGCGCCGCGAGGGGGAGCGCGACGGTCGCTGGGTCCTGCTCGACTTCTCGGACATCGTCGTGCACGTCCAGCACGAGGAGGAACGGGCGTACTACCAGCTCGAGCGGCTGTGGAAGGACTGCCCGGCCATCGACCTCGCTCTCTAGACATGGTGGCCAAGAAGGGCGCGCGGACCCTGATCGTCTGGCGTCATGGCGAGACCGACCACAACGCCGGCGGCATCTGGCAGGGCCAGCTCGACACCCCGTTGTCCGACACGGGCCGGGAGCAGGCGCAGACGGCGGCACTCGCGCTCGCGGCGTACAGCCCCTCGGTGATCGTCAGCAGTGACCTTCAGCGTGCGGCTGACACCGCTCGCGCGCTCGCCTCTCGCGTAGGTCTTGAGGTGCGGTACGACGAACGGTTGCGCGAGATCCACGCCGGCCAGTGGCAGGGGATGACCGCCGGCGACGTGGCTGAGCGCTTCCCCGAGGCGCAAGCGGCGCTCGCGGCGGGCGACGACATCCAACGCGGAGGTGACGGTGAGAGCCTGGCTCAGGTCGCCGAGCGTACCCGTGCGGCGGCCGACGAGCTCCTCGCTGACCTGGCACCGGGGCACTGCGCCGTCATCGCCACGCACGGAGTCTCAGGCCGCGCTGTCGTTGCGTCGTTGGTCGGGCTGGACCAGCATCTGGCCTGGCAGTCCATCGCTGGACTGCACAACTGCAACTGGGCCGAGCTGAGTGAATACGCAGCAGGATGGCGGATCGCGGCATGGAACGTCGGCCCCCATCCCACGTAAGCATCCCGATTTGGTGAATCACGGGGGGTGGCCGATAAACTCACCCGGTCCCCACCACGGGGCACGCACGCGAGCAATCGTGCGGGGCTGTGGCGCAGCTGGTAGCGCACCTCCATGGCATGGAGGGGGTCAGGGGTTCGAATCCCCTCAGCTCCACCCAGACGAAGGGCGCCTGACCACTGGTCGGGCGCCCTTCGAGGGCTCTTGGGCTACTCAGCCCCCAATGAAGTCGCGCAGCACCTGCGCGAACCGCTCAGGCTCGTCCAGGTGTGGGAAGTGTCCGGCACCCTCGAACAGCTCCACCCGGCTGCCGGGGATCGCCTCCTGAGCGGCGGTCGCGTGCCAGGCGGGAATCATCCGGTCCCGCGTGCCCCAGACGACCAGGGTGGGGATGTCCATGATCGTCGGCAGGCGATCATGCACGGTCACCGTCTGTCCGCCCGGATCGATGACGGAGCGGGTCGTGGCGAGAAAGGCGCGCCGGGTGTCTGCGTCCGCCAGGGACGTGAACCCACGCCAGATCTCGGTCACATCCGGGCTCGGACGCCAGCCCAACCTGCCAAGAGTCCGACCCACGGCGTTTCCCCGCCCGCGCACCCACCCGGATGCGATCAGTGGCAGGACCAGTCCAGCGCCGGGCAGTGTGGCCGCTCGGAGCAGTGGGCTCACGGACCGTCCCAGGCCTCCGCTGGAGACCAGGACGAGACGATTGACCCTCTCGGGGAACAAGTAGCAGAACTGCATCGCGATCCCGCCACCGAAGGAGTGCCCGACCAGGGTCACCCGCTCGACTCCGAGCCGATCGAGCAGATCCCGCATGGTCGCGGCGTGCGCCCCCAGGGAGTAGTCACCCACCGGCTTGGCTGACGCGCCATGTCCGAACAAGTCTGGCGCGAGGAAGCGGTGATCGATGTTCAACGCCTCGACGAGATGAGCCCAGTTGCGATTCGAGCCGGTCAGTCCGTGCATGAACAGCAGCGCGGGACCGTCGCCGCTGTCCAGGTACCAGAGCTCGTGCCCGTTCAGGAGCGTCATGCGTGCGCGCTCTCCGATCACGGTGCCTCCTCGTTGCGTACCGGCTGGTAACCTACTCACGAGTAGTTTAGGGCGGCGTGGACCCATCCGACCAACCGATCGTTCAACTCTCCGGCAGAGACGGGCGATGGCGGTCCTGCTTGTAGCCTCGGCCTTGTAGCCTCGGCCCATGGGCATCGACCTCACGAGCCGTCTGCATTCGGTGAACCTCGCCCGTGGCCGGCCGAACCCGGACAAGCGCTCGGCCGCCATGACCGGCATCGAGAAGATCCCGACGTCCGAGCCGGTCCTCGTCCGGGCCCCCGGCAGAAGGAACGACGGACCGGGCAGCGGCCTGGTGGGCGACATGGTCGGAGACCGCCTCAACCACGGAGGCGACAAGAAGGCCGTGTACGCCTATGCCCGGGAGGATCTCGACTACTGGGAGACCGTCCTGGGGCGCGACATCCGGGGCGGTATGTTCGGCGAGAACCTGACGACCTCGGGGGTCGACGTCAACGGCGCGCTGATCGGCGAACGGTGGCGGATCGGCGAGGTCGTGCTTCAGGTGACCGTTCCGCGTATACCGTGTGGCACGTTCCGCGCGTGGATCGCCGAACGTGGCTGGTTACGCACGTTCGCGCAGGCAGCCGTGCCGGGGACCTACCTGAGCGTCGTCAGCCCCGGGTATGTCCGGGCCGGCGATCAGGTCACCGTGGTCCACCGTCCGGCGCATGGTGTCACGGTCGCCCAGGTCTTCCGCGCTCTCACCCTCGAGCCCGATCTGCTGCCCTCGATCCTGGCCGCTGACGAGATCGAGGAGGAGACCAAGGAGAGGGCGCTTTCCGGAAGCACCTTCGTGCTGGACTGATCAGTGGGCCGGTCGTGGGAGACTGTCGTGATCGCTCCCAACACCAGATGAGGTAAGCCCGCTCGTGTCACCCATGGCCCGCAACGCCCTGCAGCCGCATGCGACGCCGCCGAGCCTCATCCGGAACTTCTGCATCATCGCCCACATCGACCACGGGAAGTCGACCCTGGCTGACCGGATGCTGCAGATCACCGGGGTCGTGGATCCTCGCGCGATGCGCGCGCAGTACCTCGACCGCATGGACATCGAGCGCGAGCGGGGCATCACCATCAAGTCCCAGGCGGTCCGTATGCCCTGGGAGGTCGATGAGATCACCTACTGCCTGAACATGATCGACACGCCGGGCCACGTGGACTTCACCTACGAGGTGTCGCGATCGCTCGCTGCGTGCGAGGGCGCGGTACTGCTCGTGGACGCCGCCCAGGGCATCGAGGCACAGACCCTCGCGAACCTCTATCTAGCGATGGAGAAGGACCTCACCATCATCCCGGTCCTGAACAAGATCGACCTGTCCGCGGCCCAGCCCGAGAAGTATGCAGAGGAGCTCGCCGGGCTGATCGGATGTGAGCCCGAGGACTGTCTCATGGTGTCGGGCAAGACCGGGATCGGGGTCGAGCCGTTGCTGGACCAGATCGTCCGCGACGTACCCGCACCCGTGGGCGACCCCGACGCCCCCGCCAGGGCGATGATCTTCGACTCGGTCTATGACACCTACCGCGGGGTCGTGACCTATGTCCGCGTCGTGGACGGCAACCTCAACCCGCGCGAGAAGATCGTGATGATGTCCACCAAGGCGACGCACGAGCTGCTCGAGATCGGCGTCATCTCTCCCGAGCCCGAGGTTTCCAAAGGGCTGGGCGTCGGCGAGGTGGGGTACCTCATCACCGGGGTCAAGGACGTGCGGCAGTCGAGGGTCGGCGATACGGTCACCAACGCGTCCAAGCCGGCGACCAAGGATCTCGGTGGCTACCGTGACCCCAAGCCGATGGTGTTCTCGGGTCTGTACCCCATCGACGGCTCGGCCTACCCCGACCTTCGTGACGCCCTGGACCGGCTCAAGCTCAACGATGCCGCTCTCGTCTATGAGCCCGAGACGTCGGCCGCGCTCGGTTTCGGCTTCCGGGTCGGCTTCCTGGGCATGCTGCACCTGGAGATCGTGCGCGAACGGCTCGAGCGTGAGTTCGACCTCGACCTGATCTCGACGCTGCCCAACGTGGTCTACACGGTCAAGCTCGACGACGGCACGGTCATCACGGTGACCAACCCCAGCGAGTTCCCCGACGGCAAGATCGGCGAGATCAGCGAGCCTGTCGTGCGAGCGTCGATCCTGGCACCCAGTGAGTTCATCGGCGCCGTCATGGAGCTGTGCCAGGCCCGGCGTGGCACCTTGCGCGGGATGGACTACCTCTCCGAGGAGCGTGTCGAGATGCGATACACGCTCCCACTGGCCGAGATCGTGTTTGACTTCTTCGACCAGCTGAAGTCCAAGACCCGCGGATACGCTTCTCTCGACTACGAGCCCGACGGCGAGCAGACTGCCGACCTGGTCAAGGTCGACATCCTGCTGCAGGGCGAGCCGGTCGATGCCTTCAGCTCGATCGTCCACAAGGACAAGGCGTACTCCTACGGCGTCATGATGGCGTCCAAGCTGCGTGTTCTCATCCCGCGTCAGCAGTTCGAGGTGCCGATCCAGGCTGCCATCGGGGCTCGCATCATTGCCCGCGAGACCATCCGCGCGATGCGCAAAGACGTTCTCGCCAAGTGCTACGGCGGCGACATCTCGCGCAAGCGGAAGCTGCTGGAGAAGCAGAAGGAGGGCAAGAAGCGAATGAAGATGGTAGGTCGGGTCGAGGTGCCGCAGGAAGCCTTCATCGCGGCACTGTCCAACGATGCCGCATCCGGCGGGGACCGGACCAAGAAGTAGATCTCCCCATGGAGAGCAAGGTTGTGACCTTCCAGCGCCGATCGGTCTCGTTCGTCCGGCGCGAGAGCCGGCTCGGTCCCCAGGTGCAGCGAGCCTGGAACGAGAACTATCACAGCCTGGTCATCGATGTGCCGCGCACGACGGCCTCCATGTCAGTGGCACCGGGTTTTGAGCTTGATGCGGTGCGGGACTTCGGCAGAGTGGCTCCGCTGGTTGTCGAGATCGGCTCGGGAACCGGAGATGCGGTCGTCCACGGCGCGCTGTCAAGACCGGGCACGAACTTCCTGGCGGTCGAGGTCTATGCCACTGGTCTGGCCGCCACCGTCACCAAGATCGTCCACCACAACCTGACGAACGTCCGGCTGGTGCATGCGGACGCCGTAGAGGTGCTCGAGCACATGCTGAGGCCACAGACCGTTGACGAGCTCTGGATCTTCTTTGCCGACCCATGGCACAAGAACCGTCATCGTAAGCGTCGGCTGGTCGATCCGGCCTTCGCCGAGCTCGCGGCGTCTCGGCTCGCCCATGGAGGGATGTTGCGGCTGGCAACCGACTGGGCGGACTACGCGATGCAGATGCGCGATGTCCTGGCCGCATGTGATTCGCTGACCAACCGGTATGTCGGGAAGCTCACGTCGCCGTCTGCGCCCGGTACCCTCGCCGCGGCTGACCCCGGCGCCGGCTTCGCTCCGCGGTTCGAGGGTCGGGTGATGACCAGGTTCGAGCAGAAGGGCCTCGCGTCGGGTCGTACGATCTACGACCTCGAGCTCCAGCGGGCATAGGGTCCGACCGGCCCAAACCTGGATGACGCGTGTCGGCGCCTGCCATCAGAACGCCGGCGCGAACCATCTGAACGTCGGCGCGAACCATCTGAACGTCGGCGTTGACCGTCAGTACCTCGGCGCCGGGGATCAGAACGGTGGTGGGCCGTTGAGGTGTGCCGCCAGGCTGGTGGGTTGTGCCTGTTTGGGTTGTGCCTGGCTGGGTGCTTCAAGGGTCCAGGTGTGTTGGCGGTGTGGTGGGGTGGCGGGGGCCAGGGCTTGCGCCCAGGTGATTTCGTCGAAGATGTTGAGGTGGCCGGGGATGGGGATGTCGGGGTTGATGATGTTGGTCAGGCGGCGTCCCAGGCGGGCTTCGAGCGCGGAGGTGTGGACGGGGGAGTTGTCGGGGTGCTCATACATGTGGGGGTAGGTGGTGAAGGTTCGCCCGGTGGCGGTGGTCCAGGTCAGGGTCCCGTCGCGGGCTTGGTCGCTGTCCCAGAAGCCGGCGGTCTTGAGGTTGTGGTGGCCGCGGTGCAGGGCGGCCAGGTTGGTTTCGGCGGTGGGTCCGCCGGCGCTGCCGGGTTGCCACTCGATGGGGTGGGCCAGGTCGGTGTGGTTGGCCGGGATCGCACACCCTGGGGCGCGGCAGGTGTGTTCTCGGGCGTTG
>DASVHT010000092.1:0-2036 GCA_036382455.1 Dermatophilaceae bacterium | reverse complement strand
CGTGAGTGGTCCGTGCACAGGACGCAGCCCTCCCGCGCGGTCAGTGTCAAGAATGAGAGACGAGCGTCCTACTTCGCAGGTTGCCATTCGGCTTGGCGGCGGGTCGGCGCCAGCTCATCATCATCACCGTCTCTGCACCCTGGCACGTTGAGTTGTTCTTGCGGACGTAACCGATGTGCGACCAGCATCGTGGCGATATCGGCAAGGAAGGCCACGACGTTAGGAATGAGGATTGCGAGGTTGCCAAGGGATACGCCGTACGACGCCCACAGCGTGGAGCCGATAGCCAGGATCGCGAAATACCCGATCGAGACATCACGGCTTGACCGTTCGGTGAGCGTGCCACCACACCCTTCACTGCAGGTCCAGTTGCGCCTTAGCCGCTCGCCGTGGTCGCCTCCCTTAACGGGCAACCCGATCCCTAACCGCGATGTACGCAATAGCATCTGCGCCATCTAGCGGTCACAAGTCAGCGATTGGCTCAGGTGGGGAAACTGGTCAACGCCGGTAGCGTCGGCCCCCCCAACGCATCTCCGGGTGCATTCTGAGGGTGAGAGTGCACCCGGAGATGCGTTGCTTCGCGATGATCACCGTAGTGACGCGATCCGACCGACGTCGATGACCGCACGGCGGGCAACGTTCGGGCGGCCGCGATTGGCTTCCAGGCACGCCCGGATGAGTCCGACGTAGTCGCTGTCGTCGTCTTGGCGGTTGGCGTGTAGTTGCATGAGCATCAGTAACCGGTTGGTGCGCTCGCGGTTCTTCAGCCCGTAGGCGCGGGGCCCGATCGCGGCGCGGATCGGGTTGATGAACCCGTCCAGCGGCGAGGTGGCCGGCGGCATCTCGACTGGGCGAGTGGAACGCTGTCCACGGCGGCCGAACTGCTCCTCAACGACCCGCCCCGTCGTGCTCAGCCACTCGCTCAGACGCGGGATGCCGGCGGCGTGCGCGCGCTCCACGAACGGCGTCCACAGCGTGGGGCCGGTGAACGCCGCCTCAATATCTCCAAGGAGCTCATCGATCACGTCCCGGTGCTCGCCCTCGGTGCGAATCTTGCCCATCAGCCGCTCCAGAGCATGGCGCAGGTGCCACTCGCACAGGTACAGCTCGGAGTCGGGGAAACGGCTGCGAACCGCGTTCACCAGGCCGCCGTCGTTGTCGCACACCACCCGGGGCGGCGACCCGGGAAGGGCGGCGAGGAACGCCTCCCAGTCGACCTGTGACTTGCTCGTGTAGGCCTCCAAACGCCACAACTTCGGGCGCCCGGCCGCGTACCCCATCGCGCAGAAGATGCGGAACGCGACGCGGTGCCGGCCGGTGTCCGGATCACGGACCCGGAACGGCAGATCGTCGAGCAGCAGCGAGCCGCTGGTCGGCCACTCGCGCGGGCGATACGGCTCGAACACGACCGGGGCGAACACCTCCACCCAGTCCATCACCAGCGACCCGTGCCGGGAGAACCGCGGTTCGCCGGACTCCGGGTCGCAACGCAGCCGCTTGGCTCGCTCCCGCGCCACCAGCGCCGTATCGCGATACGTGCTGCCGGATCCGACCATCCGCAGCGACTCGGCGATCCCTCGGGCGACGAACTGATAGCTGCGCGGCGCGTGTGGACCCTCATGAAGCCCGACCTCGCGTTCGCAAGTCACGCAGTCGTCCGCCCAAGACTCTTCACGCGGCAGCGGCTCGGTGAAACGATGCGGACGATCGCCGCTCGCCGGAACGCACAGATAGCGCTGTCGACGATGCCCTGGCGGACCGTGGTGCCCCGCGAAACGCACCCGCGACCCACCGTGACCCGGGCTCGGACAGACCACCCCCGCCTTGCTCCAGCGCTTGCCCACCGACGACATGCCGCAACCGTATGTACCGGCACCGACAGTCCAGCAACGCATCTACGGGTGCACTCTGCACCCGAGAATGCACCCGGAGATGCGTTGGGGGGACCGGGTCTACGTTAATCAGGGACTAACCGAGGACTAACCGGGAACGGCCAGGTGTGCGAAAGCCCTGGCCGCTTGCCGCGAAGAGGACAC
>DASVHT010000091.1:0-4307 GCA_036382455.1 Dermatophilaceae bacterium | reverse complement strand
ATCGTGGACGTGGGGGAGCTGGCTCCCCACTACGAGGCCGAGCTGCCGTTGGTGATCGCAGACGCGTTCAGCAAGCTGCCGATCGGCCCGTTCCGGATCCAGGTCAACAACAGGAAGATCCCCGAGGGTTTCTATCTCGGCGTGGGGCTGACCGACGTCAAGACGATGCTGCAGATCGTGGACAAGCTCGACAAGATCGGTCCTGAGAGGGTCTTCGACCTGATGGTCGCCGCCGGCGCCACCGCCGAGCAGGCCAAGGCCGCGTTGGCTCTGGCCGAGATCAGCGCCCCCGATGAAAGCTTTGTGGAGCGGGTGAACGCGCTGGGTGTGCGGCACGAGACGCTGACACAGGGCCTGGCCGAGCTGGCCGACGTCATCCGCGTCGGGGCCGAGCACGCGTCAGGCCTGATGGTTGCCGATCTGAAGGTTGCGCGCGGCCTGGACTACTACACCGGCACCGTCTACGAGACCCAGCTGATCGGGTCCGAGTCCTATGGCTCCATCTGCTCGGGTGGTCGATATGACGCGCTTGCCTCGGATGGCCGGACGACGTATCCCGGAGTGGGCATCTCCATCGGGCTCTCGAGGCTGCTCGCCAAGCTCATGCCGACTCTGTCGGCCAGCCGGTCCACCCCGTCGTGCGTGCTGGTGGCCCTGGCCGCCGAGACGGACCGCGCCCAAGGGATGGGTGTCGCAGCGGCGCTGCGCAAGCGCGGAATACCGTGTGAGGTAGCTCCTGCAGCAGACAAGTTCGGCAAACAGATCAAGTTCGCCGAGAGACGCGGCATACCGTTCGTGTGGTTTCCGGCGTCCGCCGACCAGGGCGGTGACTCGGTGAAGGACATCCGTAGCGGTGCACAGTCCGAGAGTGACCCCTCGTCGTGGATGCCCCCTGCCGACGACCTGTGGCCCCGCGTGACGGCCTGAGATCACGGCGCAGATGGGCACCGATCCGGTCTTCCCCGAAACGGTGATTGAGGCGGATCAGGCGGGTTTAGACTCTCAGCCGCACGCCTTCGGGCAGCCGATCGAAGCGACAATGGGGTTGCGTCGACGGTGACGCATCGGCAAAGGACGTTGATATCCGGTGAAGGTCGCAATCCCACGCGAGGTCAAGAACAACGAGTACCGAGTGGCTATCACGCCGTCCGGTGTGCACGAGCTGGCGCGAAACGGCCACGAGGTCTACATCGAGACCGATGCCGGCGTCGGGTCCTCGATCACCAACGAGGACTACATCGCCGCGGGGGCGAAGATCGTGGGCAGCGCCGAGGACGCATGGGCAACGGGTGACCTGATCCTGAAGGTGAAGGAGCCCATCGCCTCCGAGTACGACAAGATGCGTGAGGGTCAGACCCTCTTCACCTATCTTCACCTGGCCGCTGATCGCACCTTGACCGAAGAGCTGATGAAGCGCAAGGTCACCGGAATCGCCTACGAGACGGTCGAGCTGCCCGACCTCTCGCTGCCGCTGCTCGCTCCGATGAGCGAAGTGGCCGGCCGGCTGGCACCGCAGGTGGGGGCACACACGCTGATGCGAGCCCAAGGCGGGCGCGGTGTCCTCATGGGCGGCGTCTCCGGTGTCTATGCCGCCAAGGTCGTCGTCATCGGCGCCGGCGTGTCGGGCATGAATGCCGCCGCAATCGCCTTGGGCATGCAGGCCGAGGTCCTGCTGCTGGATCGCAACGTGGCCAAGCTTCGGCTCGCGGATGCCATCTATCAGGGCCACTGCCAGACGGTGACCTCCAACGCGTACGAGATCGAGCGCGCCATCTCGGATGCGGACATGGTCATCGGGGCGGTCCTCGTCCCCGGCGCGAAGGCTCCGACCCTCGTCAGCAACGAGCAGGTGTCGCGGATGAAGCCGGGCTCGGTCCTGGTGGACATCTCCATCGACCAGGGCGGCTGCTTCGAGGACTCCCATCCCACGACGCACGCCGACCCGACCTATCCGGTCCACAACTCGGTCTTCTACTGCGTCGCGAACATGCCGGGCGCGGTGCCCCACACCTCGACCTACGCGTTGACCAACGTGACCCTGCCGTATGCCGTGGAGCTCGCCAACCAGGGTTGGCGCGACGCGCTCAGGGCCGACCAGGCGCTGGCGCTGGGTCTGAACACCTACGACGGCGCGGTGACCTACGGTCCCGTTGCCGAGGCGCACGGCATGACCTCGCTGACCCTCGAAGAGGTACTGCGCTGACACCGGACGCCATCGGTTCGACTCGTCCCGATGAGGTTGCCACGGCTGCGAGCTCACCTCTGGAGCGCGCGACACGTGGGTGGCTGGACCACCTGCATGTCGAGAGGGGAGCGGCAGCCAACACGCTGACCTCCTATCGGCGGGACCTCGCGCGCTATCGGCAGTTCCTTGTCGGCCGCGGGATCAGTGACCCCGCTGCCGTGGGGGAGGTTGACGTCACGGAGTTCCTCGCCTCACTTCGCGAGGGGTCTCCCGAACGGCAACCACTGTCAGCGTCATCGGCCGCTCGGACTCTGGTCGCGGTGCGCGGGTTCCACAGGTTCCTCGCTCTCGAAGGGGAGACACCCACGGACCCCGCCGGGGGAGTGGCTCCGCCCAAGGCCCCGTCGCGACTGCCCAAGGCCATCTCGATCGACGAGGTCGAAAGGTTGCTGTCGGCGGCGAGTGCTGGGGACACCCCAGCAGCCTTGCGCGATCGAGCGCTGCTGGAGGTCCTCTATGGCGTAGGCGCGCGGATCAGTGAGGCGGTAAGCCTCGACGTCGACGACATCGACCTCGATGACGGCTCGGTGCGACTGTTCGGCAAGGGGGGCAAGGAGCGCGTCGTTCCCCTCGGCAGCTACGCCAGGGCGGCCGTCACGGCATACCTGGTCCGAACACGTCCCGGAATGGCGCGCAAGGGCACGGGCACACCTGCGCTGTTTCTCAACCAGCGCGGAGGACGGCTGACCCGGCAGAGCGCCTGGGCGGTGATCCACGTCGCGGCCCGACGCGCCGATCTGGGAGCCAAGGTCAGCCCTCACACCCTGAGGCATTCCTTTGCCACGCACCTGCTCGACGGTGGGGCCGACGTGCGCGTGGTCCAGGAGCTGCTCGGGCACGCCTCGGTGACCACGACCCAGATCTACACGATGGTGACCGTCCAGCGCCTCCGCGAGGTCTTTGCCGAGGCCCATCCCCGGGCGCGCTGATCAAATCCGCGTGCGACACCCCGCACCCTGCCTTGAAGCGGGACCGTTGGCGCGACTAGGGTCAACGCGATCAGCGAGAGGCTGACCGATGATTTTTCGACGGCGCTGGGAGTGAACCACCTGTGACTTACGAGGTGACTACAGCCACCGAGGGTCGGACCGCTGACGTCTCTGCGGCAGAAGCCGTTGTTCAGACTCCGGAGCGAACGCCAGCGCTTCTGCCCGGCATCCAGAGCGCCGGGGCCGGGCAGATCGGGGCCACGGGCCGGACCATGCCCAGCTTCCCCGAGCCGGGTCCTCTGCGCAGCCATGGCCCCGCGCGCATTATCGCGATGTGCAACCAGAAGGGTGGCGTCGGCAAGACCACGACCACCATCAACCTCGGCGCTGCCCTGGCCGAGTGCGGACGCAAGGTGCTTCTGGTCGACTTCGACCCGCAGGGCGCGCTCTCCGTCGGGCTGGGCGTCCCGACCCATCAGCTCGATGTCACGATCTACAACCTTCTGATGGAACGCGGACACGACATCCGGGCCGTGGTGCAGCACACCCGCACCAAGGACCTCGACATCATCCCGGCGAACATCGACCTGTCTGCTGCCGAGGTGCAGCTGGTCGGCGAGGTAGCCCGCGAGATGGTGCTGGCACGGGTGCTGCGGACGATCGTCGACGACTACGACATCGTCCTGATCGACTGTCAGCCCTCCCTGGGCCTGCTGACCGTCAACGCGCTGACCGCCGCGCACGGCGTCATCATCCCGCTGGAGTGCGAGTTCTTCGCGATGCGTGGCGTCGCGCTGCTCGTCGAGACCATCGAGAAGATCTGTGACCGCCTTAACCCTCGACTGGAGGTTGATGGCATTCTGGCCACCATGTACGACGGTCGGACCCTGCACAGCAAAGAGGTCGTCCGCAGCGTCGTGGACCACTTCGGCGACCGGGTCTTCCACACCGTGATCAGCCGCACAGTGAAGTTCCCGGATGCCTCGCTGGCCGGCGAGCCCATCACGACCTATGCGCCGACCCACCCTGCCGCCGAGGCCTACCGGCAGCTGGCCCGTGAGCTCATCTCGCGGGGCGGGGTGGCCTGAGGAGAATGGCTGAGGCCTCCGCTCCAGAGGTCGCTGCCGGGGTGA
>DASVHT010000090.1:0-1588 GCA_036382455.1 Dermatophilaceae bacterium | reverse complement strand
GCCACTCGCGGAGCGGCGCTGACACCGCCGACAAGCCGACCTCCGCTGACCTGCCGGCTCCGGCACCGTCCAGCGTCTCGCGGGCGGCGGCGGCGACTCAAACTCTGCGGGCGCGAGCGTAAGTGTTCCGCGCCCTGGACCCCGTCTGTCAGGCCGTCGGCGTGGCAACCCAACCGCTGGAAGGGTCCGGGCCTACCGTCAGGAACGTGCGGACACTCTGGGCTGGATGCCTTCTGATGGCAGCTCTCACCGGCTGCACGGGCACGACCCTCAGAGCCGAACTCGACGCCACCCACCAGCCCAGCCGGGCTACTCATGCAACCCGAGACCGCCAGTGCGATCACCACCGGAGGTCCCTTACATGAGTCGACGTGAGGTCGACCTGGGTCGTCGCGCCCAAGCTGAGACGACCGCCGCGGGAACCCTCTCTGGCCCCTGGCGGGGACGGCCCGGCGCCTGGGCGGACACTTTGGTCGAGTTGGACCGCCCCGGCACCGTGGCAGCGTTGCGCTGCCTCAACCTGTAGTCGAACTACAGAGGACTTGTGTCCCAGTCTTACGCCCGTGCCGTCGGCCTCATCCGCCGAGGATGATCGGCGACCAACGCTCCTGAACGCTTTGCCTTCCGGCGTAACGGGGGAGCGCCGGACGGCGGCTGCGTCGCCACCGGGCACGACGGGGGTGCGCACCCGGGGGCAACTAGCTGACCCTAACTAGCTGACCCTAACTGCGCGAGCGCGGCCAACTCCGGCTGACGAGCCGCGCAGTCGGAGCTTCACATGAGCGCCAGCGGATGCCACGGATCCGGGCCACTGATCCGAATCCGTCGGCGTCCCGTCGACGTACCGCCCGCTAAGAGCATCCGAGGGATACTGGCACTGCCTCAAATCCACACGATCTAGCTAGGAGCCGTCCAGAACCACTGACCATCTGCGCTCCATGCCGCTTGCTGCACGGTGTCTTCATCGGTGTCAAGCGGTCGCGGTTTAGTCACGAGCGTCAACTCTGGGACGAGTTGATCAGGTGGCATCACGTCGAATCTTGGTGAACACCTCATGCGGCGCCCACGCGGTGAGGGCGTTCCTGGAGATCGTGCCCCGCAGTCGCTTCATCCCCGCATACCCGCATCCCCGAGGGCACGATCAAACAGATCCGCTATGAGCGAGGCGTGAGCAGACGGCCGTGATGACTTGGGAGGTGGTCGTGACGGTCACAGAGGCCGCTCTTGTTCATGGTGTCTGTGCCGGGACCAGTTGGCGTGTCCAGCGGCGGGTGGCAAACCGGGCAGGCTGGGTGGCGGGCGACGTCATGCTCCCCGTCCCGGTGCCAGCCGGCGACCTGCGCAGCGCGGGCGGCTCCAACGAGGGGTTCGATCAACATGCCGTGCTCCTTGTGGGGGAACGGTGGTCCAGGGCTATGCTGGTATATCGGTAAGTAACGGTTCGAGAGTTAGTCATGTCGGCTCCTTCTTGGTTGTTCTTCGTCGGCGAAGGCACGCCGAACGCTGTTAGTTCAGCGAGTGTGTTACCCGCAGTGTCGATCAACGCTTCCTTGGCTTCGGCGCGCTCGGTTCGTTCTTCGGCGTCGAT
>DASVHT010000089.1:0-3088 GCA_036382455.1 Dermatophilaceae bacterium | reverse complement strand
TCGGCGAGGCGATCGGTGCTTGATCGGGCCACTGCCCCGCAGTCGAGCGCGCTGCGAAACCCTGATACCCGGTGGGGCTCACGCGGCGATCTGAGGCCGCTGATGGGGGCCGAAGTCGTCACTCCAGAAGAGCCACACCCGTTTCGGTTAGCGCCATCACCCGTTGAGGACCCGAAGTCAGTCAAGCGGTAGGTCAGGGACGGCCGCTGCGGCTCGCCCGCATCCTTACTGTCAGGCGAGAGTCGGGCTACCGACTGCCGCAACCCTTACTGTCAGGCGAGAGTCGGGCTACCGACTGCCGCAACCTGGTACCTGTTGGCCCCGGGACCAGTCATAGTGCTTCCACTGGGTGGCGATGGTGATGTCGTAGGAGTCGAAGAACTCCGAATGTCCCCGTTCGCGCGTCGCCACGTGCGCCGGCTCGTCCCGCCACCGCGCGATCGCGTCGGCGGACTCAAACCGGGCGACCGCGAGTTCGCTCCCATCCTCGCCTGCGTAGGCTTGGATGTCGACGAAGCCGCGGGCGAGCTGCGAGGCTCGGCTGACCATCTCCATGAAGGCACGCTCGTACTCGACCTGGTCGATGTCAGGGCGGGTATGGATCCTGAACAGCACGATCTCCATGGCGCGTCTCCCGACGTCCGGGCTTGCCTGGGTGCGCCATGCTGGCACGTGATTCAGGCCCCGTCGATAGCCTCCGACGGCCGCTCGCTCCCGGGCCCGAGGTCGACTATGCCGCCGGGATCCTTCTCGATGTGGGGGCGGCCTTCACCCAACCTGCTCATGTCGATGCGGCCGAGCCAGGGGATTGTTCCGGTCAGGTCTAGAACCATGTCGGTGGTCTTCGCGTCCGTGAAGGACAGGGTCACGTCGGGCTCCAGCTGGACCGGTGCGAGCCGCAGCGTCGCCCCGGTCAGCACGGCGTTCTGGAAGCTGACCGTGCGCCGGAACTGCGCCCGCTCGAACGACACGGTCCCTAGGAAGGTCGCGTCCTTGAAGCTGACGGCGTTATTCACCCCGGTGTCGTTGCCGAAGCGTGCCTGTGCGAACGACACGCCCCCATGGTCCGGCCGCTCGTCGTCGGCACCAGCCAGGCTCGCGTGGTCGAAGGTGACGGTCCCACCGAAGCCGAGCTCGGCTTCTGCGAAGCAGACGGCGCCGTCGACGTCGAACGTTGCGGAGTCGAATCGGACGTCGCCGCCAGTGAAGGCGGCTTTGCGGAACGAGACCCGGCCCGCCCGGAACGTGCAGTGCTCGAATGAGACCTGCGCCTTTGCGGTGAACGTGGCCCTGTGGAAGGAGACAGCCGCCCCGCAGAATTCGATCCCGGAGAAGTCGACGCCACCGATAAACCGGGCGCCCTCGAACGAGACTCGGCCGGAGCTCAGGATGGCGCCGTGGAGGCTCCCGTCTTCCACAACCATCCCCGAGAGGTCCAAGTCGCAACCCCGCCAGCTTGCGGGCGACGGGCGAAGTCCCTTCGGGCGTGCCCAGTCGAACCACGAACCGAACTGTGTGGCCACGGATGGGTCCTCGGCGAGCCGCATTCGCAGCAGGTCGAAGCCTGCGCGGCGCTCGTAACGGGAAGCCACCGGCTTTTTCTCGTCGTCGACCGCCCGAAGGAAGGCGCAGATGACGTTGACGCAGCTCTGCCGCTGCTCGGGCCACTCATCGGCGAGCAGGGCCAGCGCTTGGACGGCGGCCACGCGGACCGCCGCGTGCTCGTTGCCCAGCTGTGTCGAGGCGGCCTGGAATCGCTGGGTGAGCCGGCCGACCTTCTCCATTCGAAAGGTGCGCGCGGTGTAGGACAGAGCTCCGAGGCCGGCGATGGCCACCGCCGCGTAGACGAGGACGGTCCGGACGTCGGCCAGAGCCTTGTGTTTCTCCGCGCCCGCCAACGGTGGCGACCGGGTGAGCACGGCCGGAATGATCCACAGGATCAGGACGAGCGCCACCGCCGCCAGCGGGACGGCCCAGACGGCGGGGTGCCTCCAAAACCGACGGATGCCCTGGTCCGCCGACCTGCCGCCGGACGACGGAGCGGTCGACGGCGGCGGCCGCCAATCCTCGGTCTCGGGCCCTATCGGCGGTGTCATGGCCAGGTTGGATCATGCAGATCGCGCAACAGTTCGGGCAGCTCGAGCTCGTCATACTGCCTCAGGAAGACCCGGGCGAAGTCGGTATCGCTGTTCTCCAGTTCCATGACTTCGGGCCCACGGGGGAAGAGGGCCAGCGCGATGGGGAGCGCGGGGAGCTCGGCCCCCTCCTTGGCCCCCTCCTCCAGCAGTCTTTGCACCTGCTCCGGGTCCTCGGTGGGCGCCTCGCCGAGGGCATCGTGGACGACCCGGGACATCTTCATAGCGCAGGTGAGGGCAGCGTCGTGCTCCTCTGCCCGCCTCAGCTCGCGCAGCCGGTTGATCGCGCGTGCACGGATATCCACATAGAACTGCAGGGTGTACAGATCAGGCGCCGCTTCCTGAGGGGGTCCGCCGAAGTGGAACAGATATGAGTGCAACACCGCCTGGCCATACCACCCGGCAGCCCGCACTCGATCTCCTGCCTGCCAGGCACAGTCGGCCCGCAGGCGGTGCAGATTGCTGGTCAGCTCGTAGTCCACGTCGGCCGCGGCGAGGGGCTCTTTGGGCTGGACCTTCCCGGCGGCGTCCCACCACAGGTCCGGGACCGTTTCGTAGTCGCCCCGCTCGAAGGCCATGTCGGCCCGCTCGTAGGGGACCCAGTTGGGGCTCCACTTGTCGTTCCCCTGGAAGAAGCGCGCGGCTTCCTTGTAGTACTTGTCCGCCTTGTCGAGCTGCTTGGCCGCGGAGGGCTTTCGCCCGTGCCCGTAGCGCCGAACGTGGGCCTGGAAGATGCTCACTAGTCCTGCGAGGTGTCGGTCGGCTTGGGCGGCCTTCAGCCCCGGGTCGGCTGGAAGCTCGCATAACCGCCGGACGCGCAGCAGGGCGTCCTCGACCGATCCCCAGTTGGCATCCCGCGGCTTGACCGAGCGCAAGGGGTATTCTTTTAGGAACGTCTGGAGTTCCTTGTACAGCTCCTTCAGATTCGGCCACGCCTGGCCCTCGGGGTCCAC
>DASVHT010000088.1:0-2700 GCA_036382455.1 Dermatophilaceae bacterium | reverse complement strand
CGATGAAGGTGACGCCGAGCATCGTGCCGGCTCAGCTCAACGCACCACAGACCGCGCAGGCGGCCATCGGGCAGTATGACGTCCGGGTGACGCCGCTACAGATGGCGATGGTCGGGGCCGCGATCGCCAACAAGGGGATTGTCATGAGCCCCTACCTGATCAAGGACACCCTGAACAGCCAGCTCGACATCATCGACCAGAGCCAGCCGACGCAGCTCTCGCAGGCGATCTCACCAGACGTCGCAGCCGCGCTGACCCGGATGATGGTCACCGTTGTCCAGTCAGGCACCGGTACCGCCGCCCAGATTCCCGGGGTCGTGGTCGCAGGCAAGACCGGCACCGCCCAACACGCCACAGGCAGCGCGCCGCATGCCTGGTTCGTCGCCTTCGCCCCTGCCGACCACCCAACCATCGCGGTGGCGGTGGTCGTCGAGGATGGCGGAAACGCGGGCAGCGAAGCCTTCGGTGGCAAGGTCGCCGCACCGATCGCGCGCACCGTCATCCAGGCGGTGTTGAACAAGTGAACCCCAGCGAGGGCACCATCCTGGGTGGCCGCTACGCCCTGACCGGGCGCATCGCCGTCGGCGGTATGGGCGAGGTCTGGGCGGCCAACGACACCATCCTTGACCGCACCGTCGCGGTCAAGCTCCTGCACCGCGCACTGAGCCAGGACAGCGACTTCGCAGAACGCTTCCGGTCAGAGGCACGGAACACGGCGGCCCTGCAACACCCCAACATCGCCACCGTGTTCGACTACGGCGAGGACGACGGCACGGCCTACCTCGTCATGGAGCTCGTGGTCGGCCAGCCCCTGAGCCAGATCATCGCCGAGCGCGCACCCCTGTCGGTGCAGGAGACCATCGCGATCCTGATCCAGGCCGCCACGGCACTTGCCGCGGCTCATGACAGCGGGGTGGTGCACCGCGACGTCAAGCCGGCCAACATCCTCATCACCCCCGATGGCACCGTCAAGCTCACCGACTTCGGCATCTCGCGCGCCGTCGACTCCGTGCCGCTGACCCAGACCGGCCAGGTCCTCGGAACTGCGCAGTACCTTTCCCCCGAACAGGCACTGGGTCACAGTGCCAGCGCCTCCAGCGACATCTACGCCCTGGGCGTGGTGGGACACGAGATGCTCACCGGTGTGCGCCCCTTCGACACTGGCAGCATCGTGTCGACCGCCCTCGCCCACATCAACCAACCTCCGCCGCCGCTGCCCGACACCGTCCCCGTCGCCGTCCGTGACGTGATCAGCGCGGCCCTTGCCAAGGACCCCGCCGACCGTCCCACCAGCGCTGCGGAGATGGCTCATGCCCTCGGTATGCCGGGTGCCGCCTTCGCCTCTGGCCCGCCCCTCGTGCCCACAGCACGCGTCGCACCCGCCGCGCCCGCACCCAACGCCGTCACCAGAAGCGCGCCGGCGCCCACACAGGCCATGCCCGCACCAACCCGAGCGATGCCGAGGCTCCCAGCGCCGGAGGGACGCGGACCGCTAGCTCTGCTGGCAGGCTCCATCTATCGACTGCGCCGCCCCCATCCCTCCCGCACCACCGATCATCGTTCGGCCTGGCTCCTAGGAACCGCGGTCGCCGTGCTGGGTGTTCTCGCCATCGTGATCATGTCCCAAGCGAGCGGCGATGGCGCGGCGAAGACAACCCCGACCACCTCAGCCACAGCCACCACCTCCCGCACGTCGACCTCGAGCTCCAGCGCGACTGCTCCTGTGGTCGCCTCATCGGTCCCCAGCCACCCGACTCCGGGCAACGGCAGGGACAACGGCAAGAAGAAGGGCAAGTCGTGAACGGCACACCTCGCCTGCTGGGCGGGCGTTACCAGGTCGGTGAGCTCATCGGCCGCGGCGGAATGGCCGAGGTCCACGCAGGCCATGACACCCGGCTCGGCCGCACCGTGGCCATCAAGATGCTCCGCTCCGACCTGGCCCGCGACCCCGCCTTCCTCGCCCGGTTCCGCCGCGAGGCCCAGTCGGCCGCAGGACTGAACCACCCCGCCATCGTTGCGGTCTACGACTCGGGTGAGGACCACGAGACCGAGAGTGGCGGCGCCACCGTCGCCTTGCCCTACATCGTCATGGAGTACGTCGAAGGCAAGACCTTGCGTGAGATCCTCACCGAGAAGAAGGTCATGGATCCGGCCGAGGCGGCCAGGGTCACCGAGGGCGTTCTGGATGCGCTGTCCTACAGCCACCGGATGGGGATCGTCCACCGGGACATCAAGCCGGCCAACGTCATGCTGACCCCTTTCGGCGAGATCAAGGTGATGGACTTCGGGATCGCCCGCGCGATCGCCGACAGCGCCGCCACCATGACCCAGACGCAGTCCGTCATCGGCACGGCTCAGTACCTCTCCCCCGAGCAGGCTCAGGGCAACCCGGTCGATGCCCGCTCCGACCTGTACTCCACGGGCTGCCTCCTCTACGAGCTGCTCACCGGCCGCACGCCGTTCATCGGGGGCTCGCCGGTCTCGATCGCCTACCAGCACGTCGGTGAGGCGCCCCAGCCCCCGTCCGCGTACCAGCCGGGCCTCAGCGCCGACCTCGACGCAGTGGTGCTGCACTCCTTGGTCAAGGATCGCGACGCGCGATACCAGGACGCGGCGCAGTTCCGGTTGGACCTCTCAGCCGCGCGAACCGGGATGCCGATCAGCTCCGCCGCCCACGGGACGGCGGCGGGTGCCGCGCTC
>DASVHT010000087.1:0-10445 GCA_036382455.1 Dermatophilaceae bacterium | reverse complement strand
ATGGCCCGGATGCGCCCCTCCGCGCTTCTGCAGGCTGTCAACCGAAGCCGCCCGCCACGGCGGAAATGGCGCCACCATAGGGACATCCACTCCCAGGTCAGGAACAGGTTGCCCGACCGAGTGGCAAGCTGTTTCCAGTCTGCCTGCACGAGGGAGAAGTCCGCCATCGGTTCGAGACGCCACGCCGGTGGCGGTTGTCCACGACGTAGACAGGTCGCAACCCGCTCAACGTCCCGGCAGCGGAGTCCCTGGTGCAGGGGCAGTCCGATAACACGCCGACGCATGGCAGCCGCGCGCGGGAAGTGATCTTCATCCAGTGTCGGGTGGGACGGCCACATGTTCACCCACTCGACGCTCTGGCTCCGTAGTCGGGCGAGCACCTCTTCGGACTCGCCCAGTCGGTACGGGAACGCCCAGGGCGAGGGCGACTTTGGCAGGTGGCGGAACGGTACTGGCACGTGCTCTGGGAACTCTTCCAACAGCAGCTCATACACAAGTCGACGCCAAGCGACGGCGCTGGGTTCGACCAGACGGGAGAGCAGAGACGGTGCAACTCGCAATGGGGCCACGGACGAGGGCGACAGGAAACCCCAAGCCGCTTGCCGCGGTCGCGTTGCCAACTGGGTGGACAATATGCGAGCGAGTCGCGCGCGCTGATGGAGCCGGGCGTGCCACCTCGTCGGCTTCCCAGGCGCGGGTGCGGGAGGCGTCGGTGCCAACAGCTCGACGCGCACCACCATCGCGGCCAGATCCGGCAGACCCGCGGTTGAGGAGAAAGAGAAGAGCGCAAGATCCCCTAGCCGACCTACCAGTGAGCCTTCAGCGGTCGTCAGCGTAGTCTGCGTCGCGTCCTCAACGAGGATTATCCCGCGGGCATCACACCATTTCCGCCAACTGGCCGCGTCCTGCGGGAAGCCGAGCAAGTGCGTCAAGTACAGGCATCGGGTGCGTGGGGTGCACAGGTCGTGGAGCTCGTCGGCGTCAGGATGCACGCCGTCCATCCCGTCAAAGAACCGGCACGTCAATCCGGCGTTCAGCAGCGTCTCGACCACGCTGGCATGGTGCAGCGCGGGGACCAACACTTCATCCCCTGGTGTCACCCCCAGCGCCCTCAGCCCGTGCAGTAGGGCCCCGAGGGTGCTCGAGTAGATGCGGCAGTTGGGTTGGTCAAGCGGGAAGGGGAAGGACGAAGGCTGCCGCCGGAGGAAGGCGAGCGGCGAAAACGTCGGCTGGACCTTGAGGCAGCCGGCTCCTTTAGTCGGAACAGCCCGCTCTGCGGGCCGCCTCGACTCTTTCCGGCTCGGGGTCACCGCCAAGCCGTCATTCACGCTGCGCGCCCAGGCAGCCATCGTGGCGCTTACTGCGGAGCATCGAGGCCTCGCAGGACGGCGAACGTCAAGCCGAACAGCACAGCCAGCAGCAGGGCGCTGGGTCCGCTGATGTCGCCGTAGACAAATTCCACGACATAGCTGGCGCCGAGACCGAACAGGGCAAGCGCGATGACCCGTTCCGTCGTAGCCGGGCGGGACTGCTGCTTTTGAAGATGCCACAACCGACGCAGTGGACCAAGGACGAGAATGAGCAGGTAACAGACGAACGGGACGAAACCCATCGCCCCCTGCTCGGCGAGAACCAGCAAGTACTGGTTGTGGGGGGAGAGCAGCTGGACCCTTACGTACGTCTTGCTGCTGGCAGCGTCGCCGCCGGAGGACAGGTTGAGCGGCGCAGCGCTGTCTCGGAAATCAGCGAAGTTCTTGAGGCCGACACCCGTCATTGGATTGAGGTGCCACATCTGTTCGGCAGCGGACCACAGACCGTACCTGTCCTGCACCGACCGATCCGGCGTCGTGCTTGCCGAGACCAGCGACCCAAGTCGCGCTCCTACCAGACTGCTGCCTAAGCCGGTGAAGGCAAACAGCGCGACGAGAACGATGCTGACGGCGGATAGGGCAAGCACCTGACGCCAGCCGGCGACGACCGCCATCAGTACCGCGGCCACGGCGACGGCCAACACGCTGCCGCGGCTCAGCGACATGAGCAGCGGTGCGACGAGGACGGTGCTCAAGGCAAGGCCGACGACACGAACCCGCCCTTCGCCGCACAACCCAGCCGCGAGCGCCGCGAGCAGGCCACACGAAACCACCGATGCCATCGCGAGCTGATCACCGATGCCGAACGTTCCCACGGCCCGAGCGGCCACCGCTCCGAACCCAGCTCCGGTATGCGTCATGAATTGGTAGACGCCAACCGCACCTTGCAGAAGGGACACACCAAGCAAGACACCCAACACGGCGATAACGTGGGGACGAGTCCGCACTGCTAGGACTATCGCGATCGGCACGAGTAGGAAGAGCTCGACGAAGCGGACGAGTCCGGCAAGGGCCATGACCGGATCGGCAGCGGTGGCCGTGCTGATGCACGCGGCAACCGTCACGCCGAAGAGGGGAAGCAGGACCGGCGACCGCAGTCGGACCAGGGTCTCACTGGAGAACACCCGTAGCCCGATGAGCAGTAGCAGTAGTACCGCCCCAGCGTCTGCAGGTGTTGGTCGCGCCAGAGTTACCGACGCGCTTGTTGAGGTGTTGGGGTAGCAGATGAGTATCAAGACCAGGGCAACCGGCACGACTGGGCGGTGCCAGACCCAGCGGACCGCAGACGCCGCGGCAAGCAACGGCGATCGGGACGAGACGATGATCGCCGCGTCCCGAGCCGAGGGGGTCACCATGACTGGCTCCGCCGGAAGCTGGTCAGTGCTAGCAGGCCTCATGCTCACCCGACCACGGATCTGAGAGAGATGAACGGCGGCCGGCACCGGCGATCGCCGGGAATCCGATCAACACCATCAGATCGTGGAGTTAGCAGCATCAGACGATCGAGCACCCTGAACGGTTTGCAGCCTGATAGATGCGCCACATCCCCTCACCCCCCGCTTCTACCCTCATTCTACGTCACGCGCTCGTTCTTGCGTTCAGCATGCATCACTGCGGACCTGTTTGCTTGGTCATCCGGAAATCAGCTGTCCTGGCTATTACTGAAGCCGTGCCATCGCGAGCCAGCCGCCGTACAGGCCCCGCCGAGAACAGACTGGGTATCCTATCCAAGTTGAACACTGTACCTGCGAATGGTTGACATGTCCCTGCGCATCCTCCACGTGAGCCAGCCGACCGACGCCGGCGTGGCCGTCTGCGTCGCGCAGGACATCGCCGACCAAACTGCCCGCGGGTGGCATGTGGTCCTCGCCTGTCCTCCGGACAGTTGGCTCTCGCGCGGCGCACTCGGCGAGGGTGTCGATGTACGCCCATGGAAAGCGAGCCGATCGCCCGGTCCGGGCATGCTGGGGGAGACGATTCGGTTGCGGCGAGTTCTGCGCGCGACTCGTCCTCACCTGCTGCATCTGCATAGCTCCAAGGCGATGCTCGCAGGGCGGTTGGCCGCTCGAGGCCGTGTCGAAACCGTCGTGCAGCCCCACGCCTGGTCCTTTGAAGCTGTTGCCCCGCCGTGGAACACTTGGGCCACGGCTTGGGAACGAGCGGCGGCACGCTGGACAAGCGCCATCCTGTGCGTAAGCGAGGCCGAGCGGCAGCGCGGCGAGAGCGCTGGCATCGTCGGGCGGTACGTGACGACGCCGAACGGCGTGGACTTGGCTGCTTTTTCCCTCCCTGGTCCGGACGACAGAGCCGCGACCCGACGCCGATTGGGCAGCCCAGCGGCAGCGGACGCACCGCTGGCGGTCTGCGTAGGTCGCCTGTCTGCCCAGAAGGGGCAGGACGTGTTGGTTGAGTGTTGGCCTCGCGTGCGATCAACCCTTCCAGAAGCGCAGCTTGTGCTTGTCGGCGACGGACCCGCTCGATTCGATCTTGCGCAGCGTGCCTCGACGGGGGTGCATCTCGTCGGTGCTTCCGGCGATGTGCGATCTTGGCTGACCGCTGCTGACGTCGTTGTCTGCCCGTCGCGTTACGAGGGCATGGCGCTCGTTCCGCTCGAAGCGATGGCCTGCGGGCGCAGCGTCGTTGCCAGTGACATTCCCGCCAATGCGGAGACGCTGCCACCCGAAGCTGGTGCACTTGTTTCCTGCGATGACTTGCCAGCCCTCGCTGCGGCCATTGCTGCCCGTCTTGCGGATGTGGCGCGAGCAGACGCTGAAGGCCGCGTCGGACGCGCCCACGTCGAAGCGCATCATGATGTCCGTTCGACCACGGCTGCAATCGCAGCTCTCTATTGTGAGATTCTCGCCGGCGGGTCAACCGGGGCTCCGGCTGGTTCCCCCATGGCGTGATCTGTGAGTGTTCTCCGGACCCTCAGGACCAGGGCTCCGAAGGTTAGGAGAGCCCCCAAACCGGCTCCCACCACAGCGTCGACGAGCCTGTTGGGCGACGTTGGTGACAGAGGCCGCACCGGCTTGGTGGCTTGCAGCACGCGAAAGCCCGAAGCCGCGGTCTCGCTGTTCAGCCGGGCGCTCACGCTACCGCTGACCAAGTCGACCAGTTGCTCGGCTCTGGTCGCGCTCCGAGCCTGCGCCACGATCTCTACGAGCGGCGCGTCCGGAGATGCGCTGGCGCGCACGGACGCGATGACGTCCCGAGCGGGCACGCTGGCCGACCCGGGAGGGCTTGAAGGAAGCATGCTGGCGTCAACGCTGACTCGGGCCACGGCCTGCGCGAAGCTGACAGTCGTCACGTCAGGCGGGCGTACGCTGGCCGGCAGCACCAGGAGGAACGCCCTGCACGAGTAGGTCTTGGGCGTCAGGGTAGCGGCGACTAGTCCGAAACCCCCACCCACCACCGCTGAGAAGACGACGACCAGTAGACGGGCCAGTATGGTTGGGCGCGATCCGGGGCTGAGTCGCTGGTTGTACGGTCGCTGGAAGCCTGATATTGGACCAAGTGAGGCGGCGATGTGCCTGTCATGCCTGGTCGCACTGCCTGAAGCGGCGATTGATGGCAGGCGCTCCCCTAGGGTGATCATTTGCGCAGCCAGTATACCGCTCCCGCGACCGCTAGACCGACGCCAGCTCCAATCAGGGCAAGGACAGCTGGCGGGGTGGCGCTAGGCTCGTCTGGGACGGTCGCCGGCGTCAGCGGGACCAGGACGACGCCGCTGTCTGCCGGCAGAATTCGGGCTTGTGCCACGACGCCGGACGCCGCCGCATGGGCGACTTGCGCCGCTCGTACCGGCGAATCGGAGGTGCCCGTCACCTCGATGAGCGGGGCATCAGGGGAGGCGGCGGCGGCAACGGAGCGGCTGACAGCCTTGGGACTGGATGGCAGCCGCGCTTGACCGAGCGCTGGACCAGCGACCCCAGGGTCTGTTGCGATCCGTGCGAAGGCCGCTGCCATGCTGACGAGGCCGATGTCGCCGCCCCGGCCGGGAGCGGCCGTCACGAGCAAATAAGCATGGGCCGTGTATGACGTGGAGCGCGTCTGGCCAAAGAGCAGACCGCAGGTGGCCCCAACAACAGCCAAGATAGCGAATATAAGCGTCGTCGCGAGGGTTCTTCTGTCGCGAAGCGAACGAGAGCGGTCGGACGGACGCACGGCGAGCTCCGGCGGTTCCAGACTGGGCGTGGACGAGCGGGGTTCTTCCTGCTTCGATTCTGTCATGACCGCCTCGGTGAGTATGTGATCGGCTTCATTGCGCATGTCCGGTCTCCTGACCTGAATCAGACCTTCCTAGATCGGCGCTGGTCCCATAAGGCGTCGTACAGGTCATCGATGGCCGGCGCCGTGTGAGTAACGGCGTAACGGTCGATCGCGGTCGGAGCGACTCGGGCGCCTGCTGGTCTTGCCGCAGCCTCAGCCACAGCAGCGCGCATGCCGTCGACACCCTTCGCCCGGAGCGCGCCCGGGACCGGGATCTCGAGCTCATCCAGCGCCGGGCACACGCCGTATATCACCGGCAGTCCATTGGCGAGAGCCTCCAGCGTCGCGAGGCCGAAGGTTTCCTTGAGCGAAGCGGACACGAAGACGTCCATCGCTGACAGTATCGGCCCAATGTTGCCACGCTCGCCGGCGAAGATCACTCGGTCCGCAGCCCCCAAGCTCGTCGCCAGTTCGGCTAGCGATCTTCGCTCGGGCCCGTCACCCACCAGAACAAGTATGAGATCTTGCCGCAGTAGCGGAGCCAAAGCGGAGATAATGACGTCCAAGTTCTTCCCACGGTCTAGTCGGCCTACTGCCCCGACCACCGTCGCATTGGCTGGGACGCGCAGGTCCTCGCGAACAAGCGCCCGATCCTCGGCTCGAAACCGAAGGCCTGCCGGATCTATGCCGTTCGGGATGTACACGATTCGGTGCTCAGCAACGCCCCACTGGATTAGGCGCTGCCGCACCACCGAGGACACCGCAATGGTGACGTCGCCCAAACGCTCGCTGACTCGATACAGGGCCCGAACGCCGGCCGTAGTCCTGCGGCGCTCGATCTGCCCCTCCAGCAGTGAGTGCTCGGTAGCGACCACCAGCGGCACTCGGGCGAGCCGGGCCGCCAACCGGCCGTACAGGCACGCGCGGTACAAGTGCGTATGCACGGCGTCGTAATGGCCGGACCGGATAAGGCCAACCAACCTCAGCACCGCTTGGGGCTCCAGGTTACTGCGCATGCTGAGGTTGACCACCGGTGTGCCGTCCGAGCGGATCGCTTCCGCGACCGATCCTGGGTTGGTTAGCGACACCACTTCGGCTTGGTGGCGGGTATGCCGCAGTAACAGGCGCAGCTGTGTCTCAGCCCCGCCGGCGGCAAGGCCAGTAATGACGTGCAGCACCCTCATGAGCGCGGAAGAATGCCGGCGCTCCTAGCCCGGTGCCGCAATTCCTTGACACGCAACCTGAACCCTCCGTCCCGCTGACCGACGAAACTACGGGGCAGACAGTACCGACCAGGCCGGGAGTAGGAGTCGGTGGCGCAGGCGTAGCGGTAGCCAGCCTCTTCCACCGCAAGCACCGCGGGGCCATCTAGGCTTCCGTACGGGAAGCAGAAGCCGGTCACTGGCTCACTGAGCAGGTCTTCCAGTCGCTGGCGACTTTCACCGATTTCCCGTCGCAGTTCGGCAGGCTCGGCCCCACTCAGCTCGACATGTCGATTGCTGTGACTGCCTACCTCATGGCCCGCGCGCCGTACTGCTCGCACCTGTTCGGCGCTCATCAGCGGCAATCGGGGTTCGGGATCCCAGGCGTTGTCGCCACTGAGGCGGCCGGCGACGACGAAGACCGTTGCGGTGAAGCCGAACCGTGCCAGGATGGGAACCGCGCACTCAGCGAAGTCAGCGTAGCCGTCATCGAACGTGAGCCCGATGAGCGAAGCGGCGGTCCCGCTCTCTTCGGCGTCGAGCAACTCACTGATCGACACTCCTCGACGGCCTTGTCGCTGCAGGAACCCGAGCTGCTGCTCGAACCGATCAGGATTCACTCGCAGGTAGTACGGGTCGCTGCCCAACAAGGTGGACACGGAGTGGTACATGAGGATGAACGGCGGACGTTGCCACACGGGATGACCATGATCGAGCATTCGGCCTCACTCTGGTTGCTGCGATCACCCTAAGTCAGCAGCACGGAGGGCGTCGGGCATTCCGTGAGATTGGCCGCGCTAGCTAGATCGTTTGCGTGCGAGCCCGGCGGTAACTTGAGGGAGGAGTAGCAGTGGAGAACGGTTTGGTAGCCGGGTCTGACTTCGCTGACCAGCAGAATGCCGGCTGCTCCTACAATGCTGGTTGCAGGGAATCGGACGTCGCAATCGTCACTCAAAGTGGCGTATGGAGGTACTACCCGTCGTTACTCATCAGGCTGCCACCCAGCCCCGTGCGCCCCAGCCATCCAGCGGTATCAGTCCGGCGGCCCGCAAGAGGATCCTGGCCGTGCTCGCCCTTGCCGTGGTCCTTGCTGGTGTAGGCGCCTTCGCGCTATGGACCCGGCCTGGCAGCAGACCGGCCCCCTCAACCTCCGGACAGTTGCGGGCGGGGCTGTTCATCAGTCCGGATCAGCCAGCGTCAGAAGTCCAGCAAACTCTCGATCACTACGTTGACCTGGGAGTGAATCATGTGACGGTGGCTGCGGCACTGTTCTGGCTGTGCCCAACTCCGGCGTGCGACGTCGAGCGGCTTGACGACGTCGTTGACTCCGCTCGCGACCGCGGCATGACGGTCGCCTTGCAGGTGAACACCTCGCCGGACTGGCTGGACTCCCGGGGGGTGCAGTACGCGCCGGACACGGTGGAAGCCCGCGGTCGTTGGGTGGCCCTCGCCCGGCAACTTGCCGTGCACTTCGGCACCCGTGTCTCCTACTACGAAGTGTGGAACGAGCCGGACAATCCTCAATTCTGGCGTCAGGGGCCGGACGCGGCAGGGTATGCCGCGCTTCTGCACGACACCTTCCTCGCGCTGAAGTCGGTGGCGCCCGACATCACTGTCGTTGGGGGTAATTTCGCCGGCAACAACTTGGGTTATCTGCAAGCGATGTACGCTGCGATGGAACGGATGTACGGCGATTCCGCCCACAGTTCCCGCTACTACTTCGACGTTCTTGGCCTGCACCCGTACGCGGGTTCCCTAAACCGGGCGTACTCCCCGACCGACACGTCTAAGCGTGAACAAATATCGTCCACGGGTATCGTAGATCGCACTTATCTCGGCTACCGGCAGATGCATGCCGCAGTAAAGCAACAGGAGGGAATGGACAAGGACCTGGCGTTTGGCGAGTTCGGCTACTCGACGACGCCAGGTTATTACGGCCCGGTGGCAGATCAGATTCGGGCGCGGTGGCTCGCCGACGCCTTCCGCTTGGCCGGTAAGGACGGATATGTGCGATACCTCACATGGTTCGACTACGAACCCGGCGGCGACGATCCCGGTTTTGGCATCCGTGGCACGCTCACCGAGCAGGCCCTGCGGAGCGCGGCAACCGCGATCAGTCAGCCCGGCAGGGAGACCAGCCAGCCGAGCAAAGGATAGTGCTTGCTTCCCAACGGGCGCGAGTAGTCGCCTGACTGATATGGAGGTAGGTGTTGTCAAGGGGGTGCTGGTTCAACGCCCGGACCAAATTGAGCTCGGGCGTTCTGATCATTCTTTCCCTGCCCCCGGTAGCCCCTGAGGGGGTCAGCGGCTCAGTGACCGGGTGGGGGTGGCATTGGGGGTGCTGACCGCGACGTTCCCGCGCCAGCTGGTAGATGAGGTCATCGACGTGACCGGGCGGCGTGAGCAGCGCAACCGGCTGTTGCCGGCGCATCTGACGGTCTACTACGTGCTGGCGATGACGCTGTTCGCCACGGCCGGTTATGAGGAGGTGATGCGCAGCCTGACCGAGGGGTTGGCGTGGGCCTCCGACGGCGCGGAGGACTTCGCGGTGCCCTCGCAGGTCGCGATCACCAAGGCCCGGGCCCGGCTTGGGCCGGAGCCGGCGGCGCAGCTGTTCGACCGGGCGTGCGTGCAGCTGGCGACCCCGACCACACCGGGGGCGTTCTACCGGGACTGGCGGCTGGTCAGCATCGACGGCACGACCATCGACGTGGCGGACACCGACGCCAACGCCGCCGCCTTCGGCCGGGCCGGGACCGGCCGCGGGGACGGCAGCGCCTTCCCGCAGCTGCGGGTCGTCGCCCTCGGCGAGTGCGGCACGCACGCCGTCATCGCCGCCCGGATGGACTCCTACTCGGTCGGCGAAGTCACCCTGGCCAAGCAGCTGGTCGCGGCCCTGCAGCCCGGGATGCTGTGCCTGGCCGACCGGGGCTTCACCGCCCACCCGCTGTTTGCGGCCGCCGCCGCCAGCGGCGCCGCGCTGGTGTGGCGGGCCAAGGGCAACGCCGTGTTCCCGGTTCTGCAGCGCCTGCCCGACGGCTCGTTCGTGTCCGAGCTGGTCGCCACCGCCGACAAGCGCCGCCGCGAGGACGTCTGCACCGTCCGGGTCATCGAGTACGCCCTGGACGACCCGGGCAGGCCGGGCGCCCAGGAAACCACCTACCGGCTGGTGACCACTCTGCTCGACCCCACGGCCGCCCCCGCCGGCGAGCTCGCCGCGCTCTACGCCCAGCGCTGGGAGATCGAGTCAATCTTCGACGAGCTCAAGACCCACCAGCGCGGGCCGCGGGTGTTCCTGCGCTCCCGCACGCCCGCCGGAGTGTACCAGGAAGCCTGGGGCTACCTGTGCGTGCACTACGCGCTGCGCGCGCTCATCCATGCCGCCGCCGACCACCACGACCTTGACCCCGACCGGATCAGCTTCACCACCGCGCTGCACGCCGCCCGGCGCAGCGTCCGCACCGGCCTGACCGGCACCGTCAACCTCAGCGTCGCACTGCGTCGCGCCATCAGCGAGCTGCTGCACGGCCTGCTCCCCGTCCGTCGGCTGCGCGCCAACGCCCGCGTCGTCCGACGCAAGATGAGCACCTACAGCGTCAAACGCGACGCCCACCGCACCTGGCCCACCCCCACCGTCGCCACGGGCAGCGCCGTACGCATCCTC
>DASVHT010000086.1:0-2625 GCA_036382455.1 Dermatophilaceae bacterium | reverse complement strand
GCCTGACCCTTGATCGTCGAGAAGCCATGTCGCGTGAAGAAGTCCACCTCGAAGGTGAGACAGAAGATGCGGCGCAGACCCAGTGCCCGGGCGTCGTCGACGAGGATCTCCAGGAGCCGACCGCCGAGGCCACTCCGGGCGAAGTCCGGGTGAACGGTCAGGGTTCGGACCTCAGCGAGCTCCTCCCACATCACGTGCAGGGCGCCACAGCCGATGATCCGGCCGGGCATGTCGGGGTCCTCGGCCACCCGGAACTGTTGCAGTGCCTCGTAGTACGAAACGGCATCCTTGGGCGTGAGTGTGTTGCCAGCCAGCGGACGCACCAGCTCACGGACGGAACGCACGTCGGCGGCACGGGCGCTGCGGATCTCGATCACGGGACGACACCCGTCGCAGCGACGGTCACGACAGGTTGCCATCCCGGATGTCGGCAAACATGCGCCTGGCGTTGGCGTCGAGCAGAACGATCGACTGGCCGTCCGAAGTCATGCCGAAGCCGCCGATCGCGACCCGGTTGTGGACCTTGTTCGGATCCGTGACATAGGCGCCGGCAGCGAACGTCAACACCTGCTCGGCGCTCAAGTTGGTGCCAATTCTCGGTGCCGCCATCGCCAGGATGCCGGGGAGCTTTGCCGGGCCAGCGAGCTTGGCGAAGCCCGCCGCGGCCATGATCATCAGGCCCTGGTTGGCCGAACGACCGAAGTCGCCACCGGCGACCGCGTGACGCGCCCGGCCGTAGGCCAGAGCCTGACCTCCGTTGAGCTTGTTGGCGCCTGCCCTGACGTCCGCACCCGACATCGTGTCCTTGACGGCGACCGGTGCCTTCACGGGCAGCCCGCCGATACCGTCGATAAGTCGCTGGAACCCGTCGAAACCCGTGATCAGGTACCCCTCCAGCGGAACGCCCGTCAACGAGACCACCGTCCGCTGCAGTGCACCGGCCCCGCCGAACGTCAGGGCCGAGTTGATCTTGCCCCTGCCACCGGTGGCAAGGGGAACGTACGAGTCCCGTGGTATCCCCAGGACACCACCACCGCCATGGCCGTCGAAGCCGACGATGTGGAGGCTGTCGCCCCGGGATCGATCGACCGCCTGACCCGGCCTCGCATCTGAACCCACCACCAGCACCCGATGTGCGCCGCCCAGTGAGGGCGCCGACAGCCCGATCGAGGGCCACCAACCTCCGACGACCTTCCACTTGGGTGCGGCCACCGCCAGGGTGACGTCCTGGCCCGACGTGACCACAGCGATCGGCACGCCCTTCCACGACCCGACGGCGCCGCTGACAACGACCGGCCCAGCCGCATTGACCGGTTTGCGTTTGAGCAGGACCTTGGCAGCCGAGGGAGATGACGGGACGGTGCCCCCGAAGTACATCGGCCTGATGACGTCCGCCAGTGCCGCCGGCACCCCCGTAGCCGTGAAGGGCGGCGGCGTCGGGGCAACCGTGGTGGTCGGGACCGCCGCGGCCTTCTTGACGACCTTGGGCGTCGACGAACACCCACTCAGCGCCATGGCACCGGCCAGAATCGCGGCCAGCCCAACGATGAGGGCAGGACGCGCCGAAGGGCGTGGACGGGGGAGCATGGTTCCACCGTACGGCGTCCCCACACGCCTTTCGCGCACCCGGGTCGGGCTCAGGGCTGTGGGCTAGGGCAGAGCTTGACCCCTGTCATCGGTCCGCATCGGAGCATCCGGCGTCTTGACCGTGTCCTGGATCTCGCTCAGTGGCGGGTCGTCCAGCGGGGAATGGGCCGTGCCCACGAACGTGAACGCCGCGTCCTTCTCGGCACCGTCGGTGTCGACCAGGACGATCTCGCCGGCCTTGATCTCGCCGTACAGGATCTTTTCGGACATGGCGTCCTCGATCTCGCGCTGGATCGTGCGTCGCAGCGGACGCGCGCCCAGCACCGGGTCGTAGCCTTTCTTGGCGAGCAGCGCCTTGGCCGCTGGCGTGAGCTCGATGCCCATGTCCTTGTCCTTGAGGCGCACGTCCAGCTTGGCGATCATCAGGTCGACGATCTCGACGATCTCGGACTGGGTCAGCTGCGGGAAGACGATGATGTCGTCCACCCGGTTGAGGAACTCCGGCCGGAAGTGCTGCTTGAGCTCGTCCTGGACCTTGTTCTTCATCCGGTCGTAGCCGGACTTGACGTCGGTACCAGCTGCGAACCCGAGCGACTGGCCCTTGGCGATGTCGCGGGTGCCGAGGTTCGTGGTCATGATGATCACGGTGTTCTTGAAGTCGACGACCCGGCCCTGGGAGTCGGTGAGTCGACCGTCCTCAAGAATCTGCAGCAGCGAGTTGAAGATGTCCGGGTGGGCCTTCTCGACCTCGTCGAAGAGCACGACGGAGAACGGCTTGCGGCGGACCTTCTCGGTCAGCTGGCCGCCCTCCTCGTATCCGATGTAGCCAGGAGGCGAACCGAAGAGTCTCGAGACCGTGTGCTTCTCGCCGTACTCGCTCATGTCGAGCTGGATCAGCGCGTCCTCGTCCCCGAACAGGAACTCCGCCAGCGCCTTGGCCACCTCGGTCTTACCAACGCCGGTCGGACCGGCGAAGATGAACGAGCCACCCGGACGACGCGGGTCCTTCAGCCCGGCGCGGGTGCGCCGGATCGCCTG
>DASVHT010000085.1:0-2638 GCA_036382455.1 Dermatophilaceae bacterium | reverse complement strand
CTGGGGCTCTCCGCAGTACAACCCCGCGTCGCGTTTCCTCGATGAGATTCCCGCCGACCTGATCGACTGGCAACGCACGGAGAGCGCTGGCATGAGGTCGTCGTCCGCCCCCGCGGTGGCGTCCCTGGCCGGTCGGCCCGGGACGCGTTCTCCGGGCAACCGCCCGATGATCTCGCTGCACTCCGGCGACCGGGTGAGCCACGACTCCTTCGGGCTGGGCACGGTGGTTCGCGTCGAGGGCGAAGCCGACAAGGCCATGGCTCATGTGGACTTCGGGGCCGACACCGGGGTCAAGCGGCTGCTGCTGCGTTACGCGCCGCTGGAGAAGCTCTGAGGGTGAGATCGACGCCACGGTGGGGCGCCCAGGGTGCTACACGTGCAGATGGTGATCGGCCAGCCACGGCACGGGGTTGACGGCTTCGCCGCCGTCCGGGTGGATCTCGAGGTGCAGGTGCGGTCCAGTGGACTCGCCGGTGTTGCCGGACTGTCCGACGACCTCCCCGGGATCAACGCTCTCGCCATCGGTGACCGAGAGGCGCGACATGTGACCGTAGAACGTCAGGGTGCCGTCCCAGTAGCGAATCTTGACGATGTTGCCGTAACCCGACTCCTGGCCGGCAAAGACCACAGTGCCGGTCGACATGGCGACCAGGTTCGTGCCCACCGCAGCTGCGAAGTCCTCACCCGCGTGCAGGCGCCCCCAGCGAAAGCCGAAGCCGGACGTCTCCACGGCGTTCTTCAGTGGCATCTGCCAGCTGTGAGCGTGCTCCGCACGGTTGGCTGCCAGGTTCCGAGCGGCAATGTCCTGGCGTTCGGCGCTGCGGGCACTGCCGGCGGCAGCGCGGAAGCGAGCCGTCGCGTTGTCCATGATGGCCTGGCTGCGGGGGTCGTTCAGCGCCGCGGATCTGGCCCTCGCGCTCGCTATGGCCGCAGCGCGCTGGGTTCCGGTGGCGGCGGTGGACGTAGCCATGGCTGCGCCGGTCGCCGTGAACGTCAGTGCTGCGGCCGCGGCAGTCGGCAGGGCAAGCCCAGCGATGAGGCGGCGGGGCCTGGAGGCGGCTCTCTTGGACGATCGGTGGCGAGCGTCATACGCGCGGTGACGAGCATCGTACGAACGAGCGGACACGGGCAGACCTCACGGCAGAGAACACGGAAGTCACGAGGCTAGCGTGACCTGTTCGTTATACGAAATTGACCAAGCGCTTACTCCGCACGCTACGTACCCCCTTTGGCCCCGCGTCTCGCCGGGTGTGCAACGCGCCCGGTCGTTGGCTAGTCTGCGTCTCATGAGCGAATCACCGTTACGCATCGTGGTGGCCAAACCGGGACTTGACGGCCATGACCGCGGCGCCAAAGTGGTGGCCCGGGCGCTGCGTGACGCTGGTATGGAGGTCGTGTACACCGGTCTGCACCAGACTCCTGAGCAGATCGTCGAAGCCGCCATCCAGGAGGATGCGGACGGGGTTGGCCTCTCTGTCCTCTCGGGCGCGCACATGACGTTGTTCGCCAGGGTCGCGGCGCTGCTCGAGGAGCGTGACGCCAAGGACATCGTCGTGTTCGGGGGCGGCATCATCCCCGATGCCGACATCCCGGTGCTCGAGGGGCTCGGTGTGGCCAAGGTCTTCACCCCGGGGGCGACCACGACGGAGATCGTCGACTGGGTCCGCGCGAACGTCTCCGCTGACTGACTGAACCCACCGCGCCCACCTGGTGAACCCCGGGTGAGCGAAGCGGGTGCACCGGCGGGCTACGCTCCGCTGGGACGATTGCCTGACCAAGTGATGAGGATGAGCCCGTGGATCTTTTCGAGTACCAGGCGCGCGACATGTTCGAGGCCCACGGTGTGCCGGTGCTGGCCGGCATCGTCGCGGAGACCGTTGATCAGGCGCGGGCAGCTGCAGAGACGATCGGCGCCAGCAGCGGCGGAGTGGTGGTCGTCAAGGCGCAGGTCAAGGTCGGTGGACGTGGCAAGGCGGGCGGGGTCAAGGTCGCCAGATCTGTTGATGATGCAGGGGACGCAGCCCGCGGGATCTTGGGCATGGACATCAAGGGCCACACGGTCCACAAGGTGATGATGGCAGCGGGGGCTGACATCGCGGAGGAGTACTACTTCTCCGTGCTGCTCGACCGCGCCAACCGCTCCTACCTGGCCATGGCCAGCAAGGAGGGCGGCGTGGAGATCGAGGTGCTCGCAGTCGAGCGTCCTGAGGCCCTGGCGCGCGTCCCAGTCGACCCGATCGTGGGCATCGACGCGGCCAAGGCCAGGGAGATCGTGGACGCGGCGAACTTCGACAATGAGGTCAAGGACGAGATCGCCGACGTCATCCAGAAGCTGTGGACCGTCTACCGGGACGAGGACGCGACGCTGGTCGAGGTGAACCCGCTGGTCAGGACCACGGCCGGCCGGATCGTGGCCCTGGACGGCAAGGTCTCGCTCGACGAGAACGCCGGCTTCCGCCACCCTGACCACGAGCCGCTCGAGGACAAGGCCTCAACCGACCCGCTCGAAGCCGCCGCCAAGGCGAAGAACCTCAACTACGTCAGGCTCGACGGGTCCGTGGGCATCATCGGCAACGGCGCGGGTCTGGTCATGTCGACCCTCGACGTCGTCGCCTACGCCGGTGAAGAGTTCGGTGGG
>DASVHT010000084.1:0-4200 GCA_036382455.1 Dermatophilaceae bacterium | reverse complement strand
GCTGCGCCGAGCCTAGCCTTGGTAAGGACCGGAATTCCGTCCTCCACTCCAGGCGGCTTTAGCTTGGCTAAGTCTGATGCCTACAAAGGATGCCGGGAATAGCACCGGATTTCAAAACGGCATCATCGCGAGAGCCAACCGCCTCAGGGCCGCCGCCAGGTCCGGCGGCAGGCTTTCCTCTGTCTCTAGCGGCTCGGTGCCCCAGCGGCTCAGGTGGTCCCAGGACCGGCCGGTGGAGGGATGCCGGCCGACGGGGTTCTCGTGGTGGACGAGGCCGGGATGGTTGGCACTCGGGATATGGCGCGGCTACTCGACGCGGCGGCAGCGGCGGGGACCAAGGTCGTGCTCGTGGGCGACCCGGATCAACTCCAGCCGGTCGCAGCCGGTGGGATGCTGCGGGCTATCGAGCCCCGGACCGGGTCTTACCGGCTGGAAACGAACCGGCGGCAACGGGAAGGCTGGCAACGGGACTCGGCCGAGGACATCAGCGCCGGCCGGGGTGCCGAGGCTCTGGATCGTTACGTCGTTGAGGGTCGGGTCACGGTGGCAGATAGCCCGATGGCAGCGCGGGCGGCGTGCGTCGCGGACTGGTGGAAGGTGGCCCAGGGTGACCTTCCCGGCACGCTCATGGAGGCAACGTCGAACGCGAACGTCGAGGCGCTCAACTCACTCGCTCAGCAGGTTCGGCGGGAGGCCGGCCAACTCTCCGGCGAGGCGACCTTGACCAAGTATGCGCAGATTCAGGTCGGGGACCGGATTATGCGCCAGGGGGGGCAATGTCTGCTCACGACTCACTCACCCCATACCGCCTAATCTGCCGGAGCAATAGCAAGCGGTACGACGTTCGCAACGGCCACGCGGGGACGGTCGTGGCTACCGGGGACGGCGGACTGGTGGCCGACATGGACGCTGGCCGGCAGGTCACTCTCCCAGCCAAATACGCGACCGAGCATGTCCAGCTTGGCTATGCCAGGACGGTCTACAAGACCCAGGGTGTCACCGCCGGCCAGACCTTCGTCTACGGGATCGGCTCACGGGAGGCGGCGTACACCGCGCTCAGTCGGCATACGGACGACTGCCGGATCTACCTGTCGAACGGGTCGGACAACCGATCGGACATTGATCTACCGCAGCGAGCGCAGGTGGACGCTATCCGGCAGGCGAAGCTAGCGATCGTCGGGTCAGAGGCCAAGCTCGCGGCGTCCGAGGTAGCACCGAAGTCACTGACCGAGGCGGAGCTACTCGACGAGGTTCAGCGGACCACGGACTTGCTCAGGGTGCGGCCACCTGCCGGCGTGCCGGTGTCGGTACTGGTCGCCGAGGTCGAGCACCTACAGGCCGATATCGGCGCGGAGCGCGAGCGGCTCGACCAGGTCGTACCGGCCCGGAAGGGTCTGCTACGGCGAAGTGAGGCCGAACCTAGCCGGGAGGCGTTGGAGCGGCTGGAGACGCACCTAGAGGTCGCCGTGGAGCGACTGAGCGAGGCCGAGCAAGCGAACACCCGGCGGCGAGAATGGGACGGCGATCGAAAGCCCGAGCTTGCTCGCGGGGTTGTGGCAGGGGACGAGTTGAGTTGGCGTCGGCAGGCCAAGCGGATCGCCACCGAAGCTCCCGTGCTCGATCGGTCCGTCGAGATTCAAGCGCCCACTAGATCTCTAGAACGGGTCCGGTAGGTCACCGACAAGCGGCTACGCCGCGCGCCCATCAGCTAGAGCCAAGTGTCACGAGGCGGGTCAAGTGGCTGGACCCATTCCCAGCGATCGCGGCCGGCGCGACAGACTACCCTGACGCGAAACTCCGGGAGGCTTGACTCTGAACCGATGTGCAGGAGGAAGGCCGTTTCATCGCCGAGCACCAGCGGCCCCAACTCCGCAGGCTCCGGCCCAAAGTCGCGGCCCACACGAGCGACGGGGTAGTCGCCTAAGAAGTCGATTGTCTTCGGGGAATGGACAGTAATCGAATCGAGGTCCTGCGGCCCATCGTTTCGGATGGCGTATAGGACGTCAGGCTCCTGTCGTTCGGTCGTGTCCGCGTACAGGCTGAACACAAGCAACGGGTGGCGCGCTCGGCGGTCGGCTGCCTCCGCTGTGTGCGTCTGACGCCGGGTGTAGGCGACACTGAGCCCCGAGACGATGAGGGCAAAGACAGCGAGGACTAGGGCAGCGACGGCCACCCGAACACGGTACGAGCCGTGGCCGAACTGCTCGACAGGGCCCGAGGTCCCTACCAGACCAGGACGGAGCCCCCTCGGGGCGCTCTGCCACCTAAACGCGCGCGGGTCTGCCTGCCATAGCCGTACCCCGGCGTAAAGCCCGAGCCGCTACGCGGTGCCCTGCGGGCAGGCTTGACACCAGGACCCCACGGCCACGGCGGACGGCAGCGCGGCAGGCCAGGGGATGCCTGCCTTGGCTAATCGACCCACGCGAAATACCCACTATAAAGATCACCCGGAAATACCCCCACCGGGCTTGCTTGTAAAGGCAATCAAGCGTCGTCTGTAGATACGACAACCTGACTAGTCGTAAGTACGCCCCGAGGGTCGCGTGGCGGCGCTGCACGCCGCGGCGCCGCTGGTCGCCGGCATCCGGGACCGCTCGCTGCGCCCGGAGTACGCCCGGCGGCTCGCCGGCTGGCTCGGGATGGACGTCGAGGTCGTGGTCGCCCTCATAGGGACGCGCGCAGGCGCTAGCCGACGCAGCTTCGCGGCATCACTGGAGAACTACTGACGACTGACCCGGACGACGAGGCGAGGAAGGACCTTCGCCTCTAGGGCGACGTGGAGCGCCACGTCACAGTCGCTGTGTTCGGGGCGCTCCTATTCGTGCGGACATCGCCGCGCCGCTCGCACTCGGAAGCGAGTAACGATATGCATCGCATACGCCGCATCCTCGTCGCACTTGTTATTTGTTTTGTCCCAACGCTCGCTCTTCCCGCCGTCGCCGCTCCTCCGGCTGCGGCGAACAAGGTTGCTCTCGACACGATCACAGCGCAGGCAACAAGCCTGACGTTTGGCCCCAATCCCAGCGTCTGGTTTGGGTTCACGGCGCAAACGACCGGAGCAATCACTGGCGTGACGGTCTTGGCGGCCTCCCCGTGCCAGACGAACTGCCCAGCAATCAACTTTGTCTTCGCCGCGGAGAACGCAAACGGCAATGGCGTTGAGACCCCCGTGCTCGGGAAAAAGACTCCAGGCTATACGGTGGTGCCCGACAGCGCGTTAGCGCGAGGTGACGCATCCTCCCTGCAACCGCTGTCGGTGCCCTTTCGCATCCCCTTGGACATCGTCGCTGGTAACCGGTACTTCTTGCAGATCTACGCGAGCAGGGTGATAGCAGATATCGGACCATCTCGCTTCGGGTGGTTCACAGCTTCGGACTACCAGTCACCGGAACTTACCTGGCAACTAGGAAACTACGGTCAGCCAACTCAGAGCTGGGGCATCGCCGGTTGTCAGCCAGCCGTCCCCTGCCTGCAAATGAAGGTTTATCTGCGACGGGGATGACCGGACGACGCCGAAGGTCGCCGCATAGATCAACGTCGAGAGCGTCGTGAGCCTCGATCGGCCGGCGGGTCAGCCGGTCCACGTGATAGATCAACACCGCATCCCGGGTGCCGTCGGCCAGGTCGCTGAGCATCCGCTCGTACTCCGGGCGGCGCTTGCCGCTGTAGGCGACAAGTCGTTGTCGACGTACTCATCTCCCACCTGCCACCCGAGATCGGCGGCCAGCTTGCGGCAGTCCTCCAACTGCCGCTGCACGCCGAGCGTCGTGCCGTCCTGGTCACTGCTGATGCGTGCATAGATCGCCGCTGCTCGGACCGGGGCTGCCATGGCGGGCAGACTAACGATGGACCGGCAACGACGGCCGGGTCGTGGTGAGTGTGATCCGCTCAACCTTGGCCGAGCTTGGCACCGACCCTGACGACGGTGAGGGCAGAACGATTGTTCAGCGGAACCTACGGGCCGTGGGGCTTGATCGTGAACGTGTGGAGCGCAGCCGCTGGCCGCTGGGCGGCCGGGGACCCCGAGGACACGGAGCCGATGCCTGCCTGGCATGACGGGCTAGTCCGGTGCTGCCGGCGGGACATACCCGAGGCGGCCAACGTGTCCGACGTTGAACTGCGGACCGTGGTGCGCAAGCGCCTAGGTCCGAGCAAGGCGAGCGTGTCGAGCACTTCGACCGACTGGACGTGGGGGATCGA
>DASVHT010000083.1:0-1653 GCA_036382455.1 Dermatophilaceae bacterium | reverse complement strand
GTCAGGGCGACAGTACTGGTGGACATCGGCGGCGACTCCTCGCTCTAGACGGAGGTTCGCCTGCAGTCCTACAAGATCAAGGGCCAAGTTCAACGGAGCGACACGCTACCGAACAGGTCCCAAGAAGACACGCTCACCGGGATCCTGAGAATGTCCCCGTGCCGGGGGCCGCCTGAACATTTCACTATCTTGTTTGCCATAATGATCTCCTGTCTTCTGGTAGTTGGCACGGGCATAAGAACGCAGTTTCCACCTGGGCAGTCATGCTTGTCTCCACCGTCAGGATCGAAGCCGGCAGCCCGGCAACTCCTTTTCACAGATCTCCATCGACGCCTGCATCTCCGCCCACTGTCACGCCGGCAAACTGGCGGCGGTACCGCCGATTGGCGTAACCATCCAGCCGCGGACGGCACTACTGGCCGGGCTGATATGACCTCTGCCGCGTCAGGCAAACTCGGAGATCGACTTATGGTCTTATGGTCCTATGTGGCCAATTTGCCCAGTAATACGACGTGCTCTCCGTCGAGTTCGAGGAGCCTCAGGACCGATTTCTGCTCTTGAGGAACGGCATCACCTCGAACTGCAGCATGGGCTCACCCGGTTGCACCTGCCGACGACCGTGTATCCAGCGGCGCATGACGGCGTCAAACTGTTCCTTGGTCAGTTGGTGTGGGGGAACCATCTCGACCGCGAGGTCGACGTCACCCACCCGCTCGATATTTGGATCAAGGAAGCTACCGAAGAGGACCAGCTTGCGCACGCCCCAGCCCGCCATCGGGTTGGCGTTGATCTCCTCGACGCGTGCCAGGAACCCGTCCAGTGCCCGTTGTGCTGTATCTCGCGTGACCGGCTGTCGAGCGGTGGCTCCGGCGAGGGCATGGCCGTCGGTCGCCAGCTCGTACCGCGCATCCCCGTCGATGTCGGGCGAGAGCACCACCCGGCCATCGGTGATCAGCTCGTTCAGGACGACCTGTGCCCTGTCCTCGGGCTGCTTGAGCCGCTGAGTGAACTCCTCGGGGCAGAACACGCCGTCCGACCGCCGCAGTGCGCCCCGGACCTTGATGATCGGATCGCCCTGCGATGGTGGTCTTCGAGTCGGTGGGCCTTAGTTCACGATGTGTTGGCTGGCACCCCGGCCTTGCGCCGCCGATAGGTCGCCCGGCCGGTACCCAAACGCTGCTGTAGAGCCGGTCGCAGATCAAGTGTTGTGTGGGACGTGACGACGGACATAGACGTCATCTCTCCGATCAACGGAGCGCGCCATGTCCGCACTGCTAACGCCCAAATGCCCCCGGGCAGTGGGGAACCGCCGTTCCCACTCGGTTTCGGCGTTCCACCGTGGGCGAGAAGTGGATCTACAAGCGGTCGCTGCTCCAACCGGCGCCGCCACAACCCATCCTCGGCTCAGCCTGACTAACAGCCGCTGTCGCGGCTGCAGCGTGCCGCTGCACCCCGGGACGGATAAATGACTGTTCGTTTCAACCCCCCGCCGAACTGGCCAGCGCCGCCCAATGGCTGGGTGCCGCCGCTCGGCTGGCGGCCGGACCCCGCGTGGGGCGCCCCGCCCGCAGGGTGGCAAGTGTGGGTGGAGGTAGCTGCTGCCGCGCTCGATCTCGCAGCGACTCCGGTCCAACGAGCTGCTGCTGGCGTGGA
>DASVHT010000082.1:0-9504 GCA_036382455.1 Dermatophilaceae bacterium | reverse complement strand
AAGTTCGACACTCGCTGAGGCTTTCCATCGCTATCGCGAAGGATCGTGGTCGTTCCGACGACCACGATCCTTCGCCTTGTCCGACCGCCTCCTGCACGTTTGCCGGCTGCAGCGCGGGCTCAGGGCCTGGTGGTCTGGTTCGGGGCGGGGGTGGTCTGGTCCGGCGCCGGCGTGATGCTGGCGTAGTAGCCGGCGGGGAGCAGAACGGGCACCGATACCTCCGGAGCACCTGCGGCAGGAGTGCTGACGATGAGCTTGACCATGTCGCCGGGCGCAGCGGCGATGCTCGGGATGGTGACCGGGTCCGTGCCCTCGACCCCCGAGAGGCGGGTCGGCGTGCCCGGGGGGATTGATGCCTGGGTCGACTCGTCGACGCCCGGACCTGAGGCGAAGGTGACGACGACGGACCCCGAGCCCTTGTTGACCACCAGGCCGGAAAGTGTGCCGGCTCCGCCCTTGGCGTCGGAAACGACCACGAGGTCGCGGATCTGGATGTCGCCCAGGTCGACGGCCACACCGTCGGCAGGCTGGTAGGGAACACTGGTCTGGATTGGCGACGCGACCTGGCAGCCTGACAGGGCCAGAACCGCTCCTGCCAGGGTTGCCGCTGCCAGGACCTGGGGGACGCGAATGCCTTTGAACGCGGCAGTCCGTGCGCTGCGGAGGGGTCGACGCTTCACGGATGGCAGCCTACCGCCCGCCCTCGGCTGGGCAGTAGGCCCGCGCAACTGTCGCCGGCATGCACGTGGATCGACGTTCTGTCAAGACTGTTCTCGGTCCAAACTTCGGGCCCATTATGGCTCTGACCTGCATAAACACGCGATCCTAAATTCCGTGATGTCGCATGTACGTGGTACTCTAGAGGTCGCGAAAGGGGTCTACACCACATGGCGTTCAAAGTCGGTGAAACGGTTGTGTACCCGCACCACGGTGCGGCATTGATCGAACAGATGAAGACTCGCACCATCAAGGGCGAGGACAAGATGTACCTCGTACTCCATGTCGCTCAAGGCGATCTGACAATCGAGGTTCCGGCCGAGAACTGCGATCTCGTGGGTGTCCGCGATGTCGTGGGCCCAGAAGGCCTTGAGCGCGTCTTCGAGGTGCTGCGCGCGGCGCACACCGAGGAGCCGACCAACTGGTCGCGGCGCTACAAGGCCAACCTCGAGAAGCTGGCGTCCGGCGATGTCATCAAGGTCGCCGAGGTCGTGCGCGACCTGTGGCGTCGTGACAAGGACCGTGGCCTCTCAGCCGGCGAGAAGCGCATGCTCGCCAAGGCCCGTCAGATCCTTGTCTCCGAGCTTGCGCTCGCCGAGAAGACCAACGAGGACAAGGCCGAGGCCATCCTCGACGAGGTTCTCGCCTCCTGAACGCTGTGAGCGTTGTGGCACGTTGAACCGCGGTAGCACGTCTGACGTCGTGACGCCGTGAATGTTGCCGTCATCCTGGTCGCCGCCGGCACTGGTGTGCGGCTCGGCGCAGGAACGCCCAAGGCGTTCGCTCCGCTGTGCGGTGAGCCGATGCTGGCTCACGCACTGCGGGGCGTCCTGGGCTGTGGCGAGGTCGGACACGTCGTCGTCGTTGCGCCCGCTTCCCACCTGCGGCAGGCCCGCGGTATCGCCGGTCCGGACCCCCGCGTCGACGTCGTGGCCGGAGGTGCGGACCGGTCAGCCTCGGTGAAGGCGGGGCTCGATGCGCTCCACCCTGATGACGGCATCGTCCTGGTTCATGACGCCGCCCGGTGTCTGGCGCCCGCTGATCTCTTTGCCCGAGTCATCCACGCCGTACGCGAAGGCCACCCCGCTGTCGTCCCCGGCCTCGCGGTGACCGACACCATCAAGGTGGTCGACCCCCAGGGTCACGTCTTGGCGAGTCCTGACCGCGACTCGCTGCGCGGCATACAGACTCCCCAGGGGTTCCTGCGTGAGGTGCTCGAGCATGCCCACGCCAACGGCGGTTACGCCACCGACGACGCCGGCCTCGTTGAGCAGATCGGTGGACACGTGCGTGTCGTCGACGGCGACCCGCGGGCGCTCAAGGTCACGTCGGCCCTCGATCTCGCTGTCGCCACGACTCTGCTGCAGGATGGCACCCATGACAAGTAGCCCGCAGCCCCAGTCAGGTCGTTCCTCCCTCGCGATTCCCGTGCCACGTATAGGAGTCGGCATGGACGTCCATGCATTCGCCGACGATGACCGAGCGTTGTCCCTCGCGGGGCTGACCTGGCCCGGTGAGCGCGGGCTGGCCGGTCACTCGGATGGCGACGTCGCCGCTCACGCTGCCTGCGACGCGCTCTTCTCCGCCGCCGGTCTCGGAGACATGGGCACCCATTTCGGCACCGACCGCCCCGAGCTGGCTGATGCCTCGGGCGTCACACTGCTGGCCCAGGCAAGGCGGATCGTGGCCGGCGCCGGATTTGTCATCGGCAACATCGCCATCCAGATCATCGGTAACCGGCCGACTCTCGGTCCGCGCCGCCTTGAGGCCCAGGATGTTCTGCGCGCGGCCGCGACGGCACCGGTGTCGATCTCGGCGACCACCACCGACGGGCTCGGGCTCACCGGTCGCGGCGAGGGCATCGCGGCGATCGCCACGGCAATCTTGTTCGCCTCGCCCGCGCGCCCACGCTGATCCCCTGAGCCGATCCCCTGAGCCGCGATGCCTTGCTCAGCTCAGACCGCTTTCGGCGGCCCTTTTGGCGCCAAGAACCGGCCTGAACTGAGCAAACCGGCCTGAGGTGAGCAAAGGGGTCCGACCGTCAGCCGGTGACTCTGCGCAGGCTGCCGGTCAGCCGTGGCTTGACCCCTTGGCGCCACAGCACAAGTGCAAGGGTGGCCGCCACGAGCCCGATGACGAGCGCGGCCACGATGTCCTGGGTGTGGTGCACGTGGGCCGCCACCCGGGCGACGCCGATCAGGATGCTGAGGACCACCATCGCCGAGGCGACCCCGCGCCGGTACTGCCAGACTACGACCGAGATGGCGGTGGCCAATGCCGTGTGGTCCGAGGGGAATCCGTTGTCGGCCGGGTGGGGGAACAACGGCTTGACCGCGGGGTTCGCCACAAAAGGCCGGGGGTCGGCGTGGACCGCGCCCGCGACCTTGACCATCACGGCGACCAGGACCATCGCGACCACAGCCTCGATCGCCAGTCCCACCTTGTCGCTGCGTGGGGCCATCAGCCAGACGACGGCTGCTGCTGCTGCCACCACGTAGAGGGCGTACTGGGCCACGGACACGATCACTTGGTTATCCACGAAGGCATGATGCCTGACACGGCTGGGAGCCCGGAGACCCTTGCTCATCTCAGGCCGCTGCGAGTCGCCGATTGCGGGCCAAAAACCGGCCTGAGGTGAGCAAACCGGCCTGAGGTGAGCAAAGGGGCAGTCGGGTCGCCGGTAACCTTGCCCGGTGAGCATCCGCCTGTACGACACCGCCACGGCGAGCCTGCGCGACTTCGTCCCGATCACCGAGGGCAAAGCCGGCATCTACGTCTGCGGGCTCACAACCCAGGGCGCCCCGCACATCGGGCATCTGCGCTTTGCCGTCGCGTTCGACATCCTGCGCCGATGGCTCACCCGCGGTCACGGCTATGACGTCACGCTGGTCCGCAACGTCACCGACATCGACGACAAGATCCTGGCCAAGTCCGCCGAAGCGGGCACGCCCTGGTGGGCCTGGAGCTATGCCAACGAACGCGCGACCAACGATGCGCTCGACCTGCTCGGTGTCCTTCGGCCGACCTACGAGCCGCGCGCGACCGGTCACATCACCGAGATGCACGAGATCATGTCGACCCTCATCGACAAGGGCTATGGCTACGTGGCCCAGGACGGCAGCGGCGACGTCTACTTCGACGTCCGCAGCTACCCGGCATACGGGGATCTGACCCACCAGCGCATCGACGACATGGAGGCTGCTGCGGACGCCGACCCGCGCGGCAAGCGTGACCCGCGAGACTTCGCGTTGTGGAAGGGCCACAAGGCGGGTGAGCCGGCGACCGCGAGCTGGCCCACGCCGTATGGCCCGGGGCGACCGGGTTGGCACCTCGAGTGCTCGGCCATGGCGCGCAAGTACCTCGGCGACACCTTTGACATCCATGGCGGCGGCGTCGACCTGCGCTTCCCGCACCACGAGAACGAGCAGGCCCAGTCGCGTGCCGCCGGCCTCGGCTTCGCCAACTACTGGCTGCACAACGCATGGGTGACCGTCTCCGGCGAGAAGATGGGCAAGTCGCTGGGCAACGCGCTGCTGGTCAGCGAGGTCACCAAGGTCGCCCGTCCGCTCGCGGTGCGCTACTACCTGAGTGCGGCGCACTACCGCTCCACCATCGAGTATCACGAGGGGTCACTTCGCGAGGCCGAGGCGGCGGTCGACCGCATCGACGGCTTCCTTCGCCGCGCCTTGCACGCGGGCTACTTCGAGTATGGCGAGGACGAGCGCGGGCGTGGCGCCCAGCTCCCGGCCGAGTTCGCGGCGGCCATGGACGACGACCTGAATGTCTCCGAAGCGCTGGCGGTCATCCACGAGACCGTGCGAGCCGGCAACACCGCACTGGATGAGGGAAACGACGACCAGGCCCAGGGGCTGGGGCAGCAGGTCGTGGCCATGACCGACGTCCTGGGCGTCAATCCGATTCACCCGCAATGGAGCTCAGCGTCGGGCACCGGTTCTGACGACGCACTGGATGCTCTCGATGCGCTCGTCCGGAACCGCATCGAAGCGCGCGCGGGGGCCCGTGCGGCTCGCGACTTCGCCGCGGCGGACGAGATCCGCGACCAGCTCGGGGCAGCGGGCATCATTGTCGAGGACACGAGCTCGGGTGCGCGCTGGTCGCTGGCCCGCCACACCGACGTCTGAAAGGGGACCGAACATGCCTGGTAACTCTCAGCGCCGAGGCGCCGTCCGCGGATCCAAGAAGGGTCCGAGCGGCGGCAGCGGCGGCCAACGTCGCAAGGGTCTGGAAGGGCGCGGCGCAACACCCAAGGCCACCGAGCGCCCCCAGCACCCGGCGCACAAGAAGGCGGTCCGGTCCGCCAAGCGTGCCGCAGGTACCGGTGCGCGCCCCGGCCGAAGCGGTGGAGCGGGTGCACCTCGCCGGCCAAAGGGCTCCAGCGAGATCGTCGCGGGCCGCAACTCCGTGGTGGAGGCGCTGCGCGCGAACATCCCCGCGACCACGATGTACGTCGCCGGGCGGATCGAGTCTGACGACCGGGTCCGTGAAGCGCTCAAGATGGCCACCAGCCGCTCCATCCCGGTGTTGGAGACCCCTCGTGGCGAGCTCGACCGGCTCACCGACGGCGCGGTCCACCAAGGCCTCGCCCTGCAGGTCCCGGCGTACGTCTATGCCCACCCGAGCGACCTCGTCAACCCCGAGATGCCCGGCATACCGCTTATCGTCGCCCTGGACGGCATCACGGATCCCCGTAACCTGGGGGCGATCATCCGCTCGGTGGCGGCCTTCGGAGGTCACGGAGTCGTTGTGCCGGAACGGCGTTCGGTCGGCATGACCGCCAGCGCGTGGAAGACCTCAGCCGGTGCGGCCGCTCGCATCCTCATCGCGCAGTGCAGCAACCTCACCCGGGCACTGGAGGACTACCGCAAGGCCGGGTTCTTCATCCTGGGCCTCGACATGGACGGCGACGTGCAGCTGCCCGACCTCGAGCTGGCCAAGGAGCCCCTGGTCATCGTGGTCGGTTCCGAGGGCAAGGGACTCTCGCGGCTGGTCGGTGAGACATGCGACCAGATCGTGTCGATCCCGATGTCCTCGGCGGTGGAGTCCCTCAACGCCGGTATCGCCACCGGCGTCACCTTGTATGAAGTGGCTCGCCGCCGGTCACTCTAGGGTTGACCCATGTCCGACTACGGCAGCATCCCTCCGCCGCCAAACCCGCCGCCGCCATATGGCGGCTACGCCGTTCAGGGCAGTCCGCCGCCCAGCTATCTCGGCTGGGCGATCGTGTCCGCTGTCCTGGGCTTCCTGCCGTTGGGCGTCGCCTCAGTCGTGTTCGCCGCACAGGTCAACAGCAAGTGGGCCATCGGGGACGTCGACGGTGCGGAGAACGCGTCGGAGAGGGCCAAGAGGTTCGCCATCTGGGCCGCCATCGCCCAGGTCGTCGGCCTCGTCGTCTTGGGAGTCCTTGCTCTGCTGTTCATCATCATGCTCAACGGGTTCAATGACGTGAACTGACCGGAGCGCGGTTCAACGAACGGGTGACTCCCAATCGGGGAACATCGCCACCACCGGCATCTCGACCGTGTCGACGCCGAGCACCGCTGCCTCGTCGGGTTTTCCGGGCAGCACATGCAGGATGTAGTCGGCGATGGCATCTTCGATGGAGGTGTCGTGGCCGGCCGCCTCCGACATGTACCAGCGGTGCTCGAGGACCTCGTGGAACACCTCGGCCGGCTCCAGCTTCCGGGTCAGGTCACGGGGGACCGTGCGGGTGATCGGCTCGTAGATCTCGGACAGCCAGTCATGGGCGACCAGCTCCTCGTCGTCGTTCTGGCGATCCTGGGACGCACGGAACGCGTCGAGGTCATTGAGCAGGCGGCGGGCCTGGTTCTCCTCCACGTCGAGCCCGGTAAGCCGCAGCAACCGACGCGAATGATGGCCCGCATCAACGACTTTCGGTTGAATCTGGATGGTCCTCCCACCGATGTCGGTGGAGATCGCCAGCTCGTCGACGTCGAAACCGAGCTCGTTGAGACGACGGATGCGTTCCTCGACCCGCCACCGATCGCCCTGTTCGAAACGTTCGCGTTCGGTGAGCTCGCGCCAGAGCGAGCGATAGCGCTCGACGATCGACTCCGAGACCTCGATGGGGTCGGCGGACTCGGCCAGGTAGCCCGCGGCCGCCAGATCCATCAGCTCGCCGGCGATGTTGACCCTGCCGATGTCCAGGTCGTGCTCGCGCTGCCCGTCGGAGAGGTTGGTGTGGATCTCCCCGGTCTCGGCGTCAACGAGGTATGCCGCGTACGCACCGGCATCGCGTCGGAACAAGGTGTTGGACAAGGACACGTCGCCCCACCAGAACCCGGCGAGGTGGAGCCGCACCAGCAGGACCGCCAGGGCGTCGATGAGCCGCTGCGCAGTGTCGGGGCGCAGGCTCTGGCTGAAGAGCGCGCGATAGGGCAGGGAGAACTGCAGGTGGCGGGTCAGCAGGCAGGCATCGAGCTCGCCGCCGTCGGCGCTGAGGCGACCACTGACGACGGCGAAGGGCTCGACGCAGGGCTGACGGATCTTGGTGAGAAAGCGCAGCATGTTGTACTCGCGGACGGCGAGGCCGGCCTCGATCTCCTTGACCGCGATGATCTTGCCGGAATGTCTGACGAACCGCACCACGTGGCGAGAGATACCGCGGGGAAGTGCAGCCAGAAGCGGTTCGGGCCAGTCCTCCAGAGGCGTCGACCACGGCAGGTCGAGCAAGGCGGGATCTGGCCTGACCGCGGTGATCTCAAGTGCCACATGCTTATCGTGGCACGCTCTCGTGGACCGCGTGTCGCGCTGGCCTTGTCATGACACGACAGAAGGTGGCGGCGTCCTCGGGGGACACCACCACCTCCTGGGTATGGGGGCCGATCAGTCGCCGATGCGCAGGCCTGTCTCGGAGTTGAACAGGTGCACGTGGCCGGTCTTTGGCATGAGGTGCACGACGGTGCCCTTCTCAGGGGGGGTACGGCCGTCGACCCGGACGATGATCGGCTTGATGTCACCGCCGGTCTCAGTGGTGGAACCATAGATGTAGGCGTCGGCGCCGAGCTCTTCGACGACCTCGACGGTGACGGGCAGGCCCTCACCTTCAGCAGTCATCGTCAGGTCCTCGGGACGGACACCGAGGGTGACCTCCTTGCCGGCGCCCTCCAGGAGGGCACGCTCGATGGAGTGGGTGGCCGAGCCGAAACTCACACCACCATCGACCACGGGAACGTCGAAGAGGTTCATGGCCGGCGAGCCGATGAACCCGGCGACGAACACGTTGTCCGGGTGGTCGTACATGCGCCGTGGGGTGTCGCACTGCTGCAGGATGCCGTCCTTGAGGACCGCGACACGGTCACCCATCGTCATGGCCTCGATCTGGTCGTGGGTGACGTAGACCGTGGTGACGCCCAATCGCCTTTGCAGAGAGGCGATCTGGGTACGTGTCGAAACGCGCAGCTTGGCGTCGAGGTTCGAGAGGGGCTCGTCCATGAGGAAGACCTGTGGCTGGCGCACGATGGCGCGGCCCATGGCCACGCGCTGACGCTGGCCGCCGGAGAGCGCCTTTGGCTTGCGCTCGAGGTAGTCCTCGAGGTCGAGGATCTTGGCGGCGTCGGCGACGCGCTTGGCGATCTCGGTCTTGTTGACGCCGGCGATCTTGAGCGCGAAGCCCATGTTGTCGGCGACGGACATGTGCGGGTAGAGCGCGTAGTTCTGGAAGACCATGGCGACGTCGCGGTCCTTGGGGGACAGGTCCGTCACGTTACGATCGCCGATCCAGACCTCGCCGACGTTGACCTCTTCGAGCCCGGCAAGCATGCGCAGGGCTGTGGACTTGCCGCAGCCGGAGGGGCCGACGAGGACGAGGAACTCGCCGTCCGCGATGTCGATGTCGAGCTTGTCGACCGAGGGCTTGTCGTTGCCGGGATACGTCCGGCTCGCGTTGTCGAACTTGACTGTTGCCATGACGACTCAAACTCCTTCACCGGCAGGAACGTGCCGGACGATCCGTTGTAAAGGGTGATGCGAAAAATCCGCCCGCGGGAGCGAGGTGGATCACAGCCCATCCTGCCGTATGCCGGCTGCCGGCGCCACCGGTGACCGGCATACGCAACATCACGTGGCCTCTTCAGCCCTTGGTACCGCCGGCGGTGAGCCCGGCCACGAGGTGCTTCTGGGCGAAGAAGAAGACGATGCCGGAGGGGATCGTGATCAGGACGGCGGCTGGCGTGAGCAGCTCCCACAAGGGCAGTGTCGGATCCTTGGGTACGAAGGTCTGCAAGCCATAGGCGAGGGTGAACCTGTCGTTGGTGTTCAGGAACGCACTGGCGTAGGCGACCTCACCCCAGGCCGTCAGGAAGGTGTAGAAGGCCGTGACAGCAAGCCCCGGGCGGGCCAGCGGCATGATCAGGCGCCAGAACGTCCCGAACGGGCCGAGACCATCGACCCGGCCTGCCTCGTCGATCTCCACCGGGATCGTGTCGAAGTAGCCCTTGAGCATCCACGTGCAGAAAGGCACGGCCACGGTGCAGTAGGCGATGACCAGGGATGCCGGGGTGTTGATCAGGCCAAGCGCCGCCATGATCGTGTAGATCGGCACGATCAGGATCGCGACGGGAAACATCTGGGTGATCAGGAACGTCCACATCAACGGTCGCTTGCCGGGGAAGCGAAAGCGCGAGATCGCATATCCGGCGGTCGCTGACATCGCGATACCGAACACCATGGTAAACAGCGCCACGACGGCGGAGTTGCGGAACCACACCAGGAAGTCGGTATTGGCCAGCAACGCCTGGTAGTTCGCCA
>DASVHT010000081.1:0-10795 GCA_036382455.1 Dermatophilaceae bacterium | reverse complement strand
CCTGGCGATGGGCGCCGGCAAGACCGGCGCGCGCTCCATCGACCGCTATCTGCAGGGCCAGCCTCTGCTGACGGTGGAAGAGGAGGAAGCGATCGCTGGGTCGTGACAGGGCGCGTTAGCCTGTCCTAACCGATACCCCAGGGGGTACCGTTCCACGTGGGTCGGGAGTCGATCCGCTGTTCTCATTCTGGAGCGCACATGGCTCGAGTCGTCGTTCTGGGTGCAGGCATCTCGGGGCACACGGCCGCACTGCACCTTCGCCGCATGCTGGACGCGACGCACGAGGTCGTCGTCGTCTCACCCAAGGCTGACTGGAACTGGATTCCGTCAAACATCTGGGTCGGTGTCGGGCGGATGACGGCGAGCCAGGTGACCTTTCCGCTGGCCCCGGTCTACGTGAAGAAGGGCATCGACTTTCGTCAGGCCAAGGCGGTGGCCCTCCACCCTGAGGGCGACGGCGACCAGAGGCGCAGCTCGGTCGACGTCGTGTACACGATGGCCGCCCGCGAGGGCGAGACGGAACGGATCGAGTACGACTACCTCATCAACGCGACCGGGCCGAAGCTCAACTTCGCTGCCACGCCCGGGCTCGGCCCGGATGGGCACACGTTGTCGGTGTGCACTGCGGAACACGCCGAGCTCACTGCCGATGCGTTCGCCGAGGTCATCCGCAAGCTCGAACAGGGCGAGCACCAGACGCTGGTGATCGGAGTGGGGCACGGCACGTGCACGTGCGAGGGCGCAGCGTTCGAGTACACCTTCAACGTCGAGCACGAGCTTCGGATGCGCGGTCTGCGCGACCGCGCCGACGTCATCTACCTCACCAACGAGTACGAGCTCGGTGACTTCGGTGTCGGAGGGATGTCCTTCAAGCAGAACGGATTCGTCACGACGAGCCAGCTCTGGACCGAGTCGCTCTTCAAGGAGCGAGGTGTCAAGGCACTTTCCAGGGCACACGTGCAGCGGGTCGAGGAGGGTCGGCTCCACTACGAGACCCTCGACGGTGAGGAAGGGGCCCTCGACTTCGACTTCGCGATGCTGCTGCCGCCTTTCCGTGGCGCTGACCTGCTCGCGTTCGACCGGAAAGGCGATGAGATCACCTCGGACGTCTTCGCCCCGAGCGGATTCCTCAAGGTCGACGCCAACTACACCGCGAAGCCGTTCGAGGAATGGCGTGCCGAGGACTGGCCCAGGACGTATCTGACGCCCAAGTATCCGAACCTGTTCGGCATCGGCATCGCCTTTGCACCGCCGCACCCGATCTCGCGGCCACGCACGAGCGCCAAAGGGACAGTCATCTCACCAGCACCGCCGCGAACCGGCATGCCATCAGGGCTCATGGGTCGCCAGGTCGCGCGCAGCATCGCCGACATGATCCAGAAGGGCGCCACGACTCCGACCCACACGGCGTCAATGGCCGAGATGGGTGCCGCCTGCGTAGCCTCAGCGGGAGCAGGGTTCCGTAAGGGAACGGCGGCGGCTATGACCATGTTCCCTGTCGTGCCCGACTATGTGAAGTTCCCCGGCTACGGCCGGAGTCTCACGGACACGACAGGCGAGATCGGCCTCGCAGGTCACTGGATCAAGCACATGCTCCACCTCATGTTCATCTACAAGGCGAAGGGTCGACCTGGGTGGTTCCTGGTGCCGGAATGAGCGATCTGACGCCGTCCTCGGGAGGTCGACACTAATGAGCGGAACACAGCCCACACCAAGTGCCAAGCGCGACGTGCCCGAGACACCAGCCGCAGTGGCCACACCCGACAACCTTGCGTCATCGACTGCACCCATGCCGACGGCGCACACGGTGCGCATGCGCACCAACCTTCCGTTACAGGTCGTGCGCTTCGGAATCGTGAACCTCAGGATGCTCCGGATGGTGCTCAAGTCGCACAAGTGACCTGAGCCTCTCCGTTGTGGCCACCCGGTCGGCGCGTCCCGTCCTTCGCGCACAACACGGATCCGATGGTGACTGCTTTCCTGACGACCGTTCGGACATCATCAAGATGATCCTTCCCACCGCGGTTCCTCGGGAGTCGTCCAGGTTGGGGCTGCTTCGTTCGGATCTTGTTCGACCCTCCTGAGACGCCCGGTCGTTGGGACCCGTATTGCGGACGGGCCGGATAGCCTCGATCGTATGCATCTCAACCCGACGCTCACCCTCGCCAGGCGCGCCGTCGCCACGCTGGGCTCCACCCTGCATCCCGACGGCTATCACGGTGCCTACGAACGAGCGGGGTTCTTCGAGGGCTGGTACGTGAAGCTCATCTCGAGTGACCGCTCGGCCCGGATCGCGGTGATCCCCGGGATCTTCCTGGGCCTGGAGGACTCAGCCGGCCGCCACGATGAGGCGTTCGTCCAGGTCCTCGACGGATCCACCGGACGGTCGTGGTATGAGCGCTACGACGCTGCGGACTTCCATGCCGCGACCGGTCGCTTCGACGTGGCGATAGGGCCGAACCGGTTCAGCGCGGAGGGAATCACGCTCGATCTGCCGGGATCAGGTCTGCGCGGGCGGGTTGACTTCACCACCGGGTTCGACCCATGGCCGGTGACGATGAGATCGCCAGGGATCATGGGCTGGTACGCGTGGGTCCCGGTCATGGAGACCTACCACGGGGTCGTCTCCTTCGGGCACGATCTTTCCGGCGAGCTGTCGCTGGGCGGTGTCTCCCTGCCGTTCGACGGGGGACGCGGCTATCTCGAGAAGGACTGGGGACGCGCGTTCCCCGCCGGCTACATCTGGATGCAGAGCAATCACTTCACCGACTCCGGCGTGAGCCTGGTCGCCTCGATCGCCGTCATTCCCTGGCGCCGCACGCGGTTCCGTGGGTTCATCGTCGGGTTGCGGATGCCCGGTCCGGATGGTCGACCCGCACTGCACCGGTTCGCCACCTACACGGGGGCGCGCACGAGGACGCTGACCGTCGATGACGACCAGGTGCGCTGGTCGCTGCGCAGCCGGGCGGGCCTGACTCTGGATATCACGGCAGAACGTCGACGTGGCGGGTTGCTGCACGAGCCGGCGCGCACACAGATGCACCGTCGCGTCGAGGAGACCTTGGACGCCCGCATCCACGTGACGCTGACCGATCGCGACGGCCGGACAATCTTGGCCGACTGCGGTGAGGTCGCCGGGCTCGAGGTGCACGGCGACATCGACGAGCTGCTTGCGATGGCCTAGCGATGGCATACCCCACGCCCGGCTCGCCGCCTACAGCAGCGGGTGGTCGTTCTGGCGCCGGGACGTAGCTCAGCGGTGTTCCACCAGCCACCAGGCGGCATGCGGCGGCAGCCAGAAGCTCCCGTCGGCGTCAGGTTCGACGAACCGGGAGCTGATCGCGTCGAATGGACGGTCAAGTCCGAGCTCCGCCACCCGTGCGGCTGACCAGGGGCGCCAGCTGTCGGTGACGTTGTAGAGGCCGACCAAGGGTCCGAAGGGATGGCGACGGAGAGTCCCGAGAACACCCCAGTCGTCGACCTGCAACACCTCACTGGCCACGCTGGCATGCAGTTGGGGAAGGTCCGCGCGCACACGTGCGAGATCGGTCAGGCCTGAAAATGCCCGTCCCCCCGCAGTCACCGGGTCGTGCCGGGACTTCGCCAGGTCCGGGTCCAGTCGAGGACGGTGTGCCCACCGGTTGTCGCCGACGTGGCCCTCCTCGGCGGCCCAGTCGGGGTCGTTCAGCATCGCCAGCTCGTCACCGCTCCACAGCACGGGGATCCCGCCCCACGCGAAGATGATGGCGTGGGCGAGCAGGAACCGGCCGATCGCTTGTTCCACCTCGTCCGGCGACCGCGCGGACGCCATACCGACCAGACTGGCTGAGGTGCCGCTGATGCGCCGGTCGCCGGTCGCCGGGTTGTACTGGAAGGTCAGGCCGCGCGCAGGTGACGAGGGGTAGAGACCGGAGTACCAGTCCGACAAGAAGTGTCGGTGGGCTGATCCTGAGAGGCCGACAGCCTCGGCATCCGCGTCGTCGATCGCCCAGCCGATGTCGTCATGACAGCGCACGTAGCAGATCCAGGTCGAGGACGCTGGCGCTGGCGGGAGGGTGGACAAGGCATGGGCGGTGAGACGGACGTCGCCTGTCGCGAGCATCGACCAGATCTGAACCATGAGGCTGTTGTGATAAGCGAGATCGCACACCTTGCCGTGATGGCTTCCCTGCCCCAGGTACTGCACGAGGTCGCTCGGCCCGACGATCGCCTCTGCCTTGAATGACACCGCAGGGCAGGCAATTCGAGCCAGTGCACGCAGCACCTGGGTAATGGAGTGGACCTCCGGCTGGTTCTGGCAGTTCGTGCCCAGTCGCTTCCACAAGAACGCGATGGCGTCGAGCCTGAGCACCTCGACCCCGGCATTGGCGAGGAAGAGAACGATCTCGGCATACTCCAGAAGCACGTCCGGGTTGGCCCAGTTGACGTCCCACTGCCACTCGTTGAACGTCGTCCACACCCAACCCGCGACCTCTGGGTCCCACGTGAAGCTGCCAGAGCTGAACTCAGGGAAGATCTCGGGCAGGGTGAGCTCGTAGGCGTCTGGCTGCGCGCGGTCGGGAAACAGGTGAAAGTACCGTCGGTAGCGCTCACTGCCCGCGCGCGCAGCTTGCGCCCAGGCGTGCTCCCTGGCGACATGGTTCAGCACGAGGTCGAGCACGAGGCTGATTCCGTTGTCCCGCAGGGACTTCGCCAGGCTACGCAGATCGTCCATCGTCCCCAGGTCGGGACGAACTTCTCTGTAGTCGGCCACGGCAAATCCGCCGTCGCTGCCGCCCGCGCGGGGACGGAGCAAGGGCATGAGGTGCAGATAGGTGACACCGAGCTCCTGCAGGTAGGGGATCCGGTCGCGGACCCCTGCCAGATCGCCCGCGAACCGGTCGGCATACGCGGCGTAGCCCACCATGCGGGGCTGCTGCAACCAGTCAGGCTGCAGGCTGCGGACAAGATCGAGCCGGTGAAGGTCGGGGTCGCGGACGAGGTATGCCGTCGCCGCGTGATCCGCTAGGCGCAGCGCCACCTCGCGTGTGGTCCGGGCGTCGTACAGCGCGCCAAGCCCGTCGACGAGGTCGGGCCACCATCGGTCCAGCCTGAGTGCGAACAGCTCCCGGCGTTCGTCGGACATCGCGGCCAGCACCCCCGCGCACTGTTTCTGAGCAACCGGCAGTCCTTCGTCCATGACCGGAATCCTCCAACCAACCATGCAGCGGCGCCAGTGGGTCGATCAGCGCAGACAGATGATCGAGGCCGACTGGCCCGGCAGGGTGATCTGGTGGCCTTCGGTATGCAGGCCCGCCTCGGTCCCGAAGATCACCTCGCCGGGGGCGTTTGGTAGCTGCTGAGCGTGGTCGGCCAGGTTCGCCAGCACGTCGAACGCACCGCGGTGCACGATGATCCACTGCGCCGTCTCGTCGAAGTCGACCTCGACCCGGTCAAGACGCGGGTCAGCCAGATCCGGGCGCTCACGACGCAACCTCAGCAGCTGGCGATAGATCGCCAGGATGTCCGCATGCCCGGGTTCGCCTTGTTCGGACCAGCGCAGCTTCGCCTCGATGAACGAGGCCGGATCCTGTGGGCTGACGACCTCGTCGGCGTCCCAGCCGTGCTCTGCGAACTCGTCGATCCGCCCAGCCGCTGTGGCCACCGCAAGCTCCGGCTCGGGGTGCGACGTGAAGAAGGGCCAGGGAGTGCTCGCGGCCCACTCCTCTCCCATCCAGAGCATCGGGGTGAACGGCGACGTCAGCAGAAGGGTGGCGCCAACCTTCAGCATGCCGGGGGAGGTGGTCCGGGGGAGACGGTCGCCGGCGGCCCGGTTGCCCACCTGGTCATGGTTCTGGAGGCAGACGACGAACCGGTACCCCGGGGTGCGTTGGGTGTCCACCGGCTTGCCGTGGTTGCAGCCCCGGAAGCTGGAGTAGGTCCCATCGTGGAAGAACGCCCGGGTGAGCACCTTGGCCAGCGCGGACAGCGACCCGAAGTCGCTGTAGTACGCCTGCCGCTCCCCGGACACGAGTGCGTGCAACGCGTGGTGAACGTCGTCGTTCCACTGACCGTCCAGCCCGTATCCACCCTCGTCACGGTCGGTGAAGATGATCGGGTCGTTCAGGTCGGATTCGGCGAGAAGAACAAGGGGTCGGCCCTGCACGGAAGACAAGGCCTTGACCCGGGTCGACAGCTCAGCCAGCACGTGCACGCCGGAGGAGTCATGGAGCGCGTGGACCGCGTCCAGCCGAAGTGCGTCGATATGGAACTCCGACAGCCACATCAGCGCGTTGCCGAGGATGTACTCGCGCACCGGACGGGCCTCCTCGCCGTCCAGGTTGATCAGCTCACCCCACGTGTTACGTCCGGCGTTGACGTATGGACCGAAGCGCGGCAGGTAGTTGCCGGAGGGGCCGAGGTGGTTGTAGACGACGTCGAGCACCACGGCCAGACCTGCCCGATGGCAGGCATCGACGAGGCGTTTGAGCCCGTCGGGGCCGCCGTACGCGGCGTGCACCGCGGACCAGAGCACGCCGTCGTAGCCCCAGTTCCAGCCGCCGTTGAAGTCGTTGACCGGCAGCAGCTCGACATGTGTCACTCCCAGCCCGACCAGGTAGCCGAGCCTTTCGATCGCGGCGTCGAAGGTGCCGACCGGGGTGAACGTGCCAACGTGGAGCTCGTAGATCACGGAGTCGGCAAGAGCGTGGCCGGGCCAGCCGGAGTCGGTCCAGGCGAAGTCGTCGGAGTAGAACCGGCTGGGTCGATGCACACCGTGTGGTTGCCATCGGGATCGTGGGTCGGGAAGCACCTGGTCGTCGTCGTCAAGCAGGAATCCGTAGTCTCGGCCCGGCAGCGCCTCCGCTACGTCCGCCCGCCACCAACCGCCGGTGGCGGGCTCGAGGTCCGCAGTCACCGCCGGCTCGTCGATGGGTTCGTCGGGTTCGGCAATCGCGACACGCACCCGGACGGCGTTGGGTGCCCACACCCTGACCTCGGGCATCAGGACCTCTCGGTGAGCAACAGGGCTACCGGGTACTGGGCGAAGGCATCGGCCACAGAGAGCTCATCGGTATGGCGGGAGCCGGTGAACGCGTCGCGGTACTGACCGGGAGGCAGGGTCAGGGCAGCGTCGCCCCAGCCGCCCGAGGCGGCCAGGCCAACAGGCAGTCGCGTTGCGAGGGTGATGGCGCCGCCACGGTCGAAGGCGACCAGGTGTTCGTGTTTCGGGCCTTCGACCAGCAGAGGCTCATAGCCGGTGAACAGCTCGGGGTGATCCCGGCGGGCTCTCAGCGCACGGCTGACCACCCACAGCTTGGCCGAGGCTGTGCCGTTCAGTGCCGGCGGTGAGGTCAGTGCGGTCAGGGTCTCCTCCCGGGAACCGAAATCTACCGGCCGCCGATTGTCCGGGTCGACCAGCGAGTCATCCCACAGCTCACTGCCCTGGTAGACGTCCGGGACGCCTGGCATCGTCAGCTGAATGACCTTTTGTGACAGCGAGTTCACCCAACCATACGGTTCGATGCGGGTTGACAGGGACGCGATCAAGTTGCGCGCCTCGGGATTGTCGTAGGCGGCGTCGACCGCGGAGTGCACGGCGGCCTCGAATCGCTCGTCCGGGTCGATCCAGCCGGTGCCGTCTGCTGCTTCCCGCATGGCCTTCTGGGCGTGCGCATGGAGTCGGGTTCGTCTGGGCCCGGTCCCGCCGGATGATGGCCCTGCCCCTGCAGTCACCGCCTCCATCGCAACCGCGGTCTGCCAGAGCAGGTATCCGAACGCGGCGTTGGGCACTGGCGCAAGAGCCATCAGTCGCCCTGCCGTGTGGCCCCACTGCTCAGGAAGCTCGGCCAGAACGGCAAGGCAGGCCCGGATGTCCTCGCTCCGTTTGGTGTCATGGGTGGACAGGGTGGTCATGCCTGACGGCGACAATGCGGCCCGGCGCAGCTGCGCGCGGTGGAAGTCGCCGATCGTTGAACCGAAGGTGCCCGGGTAGCCGCCGACCTCGTTGAGCCCGATGAACCGGGTGTAGCGGTAGTACGCGGTGTCCTCGACGCCCTTGGCCATGATCGCGCCGGTCAGCTGCTGGAACCGGACGCACAGCTCGTCCGTCGGGTCGGACAGCCGGGGGAGCAGCGCCTCGATGACGGGGGCGAGCTGCGGTCGGCGCAAGGTGGCGCGCGAAGCGGCTTCGGCAAGGTATCGCGCGCCGAGCGGCAGGTAGGAGCGGTACACCGGAAAGGCGACGGCGAGCTCGGTGAGGGCAACCACGGCCTTGTCGATCTCCGGGACGAGCCGGGCGAGCCGGCATACCTCGGCCTGCAGGATGGTGGTGGCCACCATCCGTTTGCCGTCGGCGATGTGCTGTTCGAAGTCGTGGTCTTCACCTGTCAGGTCCATGTACAGCCGCGTCATGGCGTCTTCTGCGGCTGGGTCCATCAGCAGGGCGTTGACCTCGGCCAGCGCGTCGTACCCGGTCATCCCGGCCACCGGCCAGGTTGTGGGGAGCTGCTCGCCAGGTTCGGTGATCTTCTCCACGGTGATCCAACAGGCGGGGGCGGCAGCCGCCAACCGGTCGAGGTAGGCGCCCGGGTCGGCAAGCCCGTCCGGATGATCGATGCGAAGACCCGTCACTCCGTAGGTGGATACCCAGCGCAGGATCTCGACATGGGTCGCGTCAAACACCGCCGGATCCTCGACCCGCAGACCGGCCAGGTCGGTCTCCGCGAAGAACCTGCGGTAGTTCTGCTCGGTGTCCGCAAGGCGGAAGCTGACCAGCTGGTAGTGCTGTAGGGCGTGCACCGCCGCCGGGCTGCCCTCACCCGTTCCGGGCGCGATCGGATAGCGATGCGACCCGTAGCGCAGCTCGCTGTCGGCGAGTGTGAGATCAACCTCCGGGTCGGCATCGTCACCGAGGACGGGGATCAGGATCCTGCCGTCGTTGATCTGCCAGTCGATGTCGAACCAGGAGGCGAACGGTGATTCCTGGCCCAGTCGCAGCACGTCCCACCAGGCGTGGTTCTCTGCCGGGGCGCCCACACCCATGTGATTGGGCACGATGTCGACGACAAGGTCCAGACCGGTCGCGCGGCAGGCCCGGGCCAGCGTGGCCAGCCCGGCATCGCCGCCGCGGTCAGGGTCGACGAGCCGGTGGTCGACCACGTCGTACCCATGACTGGACCCGGTGGTTGATCGCAACAAAGGGGAGACATAGACGGCCCCAACCCCGAGCTGGGCAAGGTAGCCGGTCACGGCGGCCGCGTCGAACAGGGTGAACGAAGCGCTGACCTGCAGTCGGTAGGTAGAGCTTGGGGGCACGGCCGGGGCTCGGCTCAGCTGGGGGTCTACGTCCCGCAGACCTGCGTCACCCGGTATCACGCGGTCCGCGTGTTGGCCCTGTCGCGTCGGCGGGCTTCACGCCTCGGGCCCCTCGACGGCCGCCCACGACAGGGCACGGACGACCTCGTCGGAGAGGGCGATGCCGTGGGACTCGAGCTCGGCCAGGAGCCGGTCCTCGGCGGCAGACATGGACTGGGGGTTGCTCAGCTGCATGTTCGTGTATGCGGTCTGGAGGATCTGGGCGTAGTCGGCAGCAGTTCGCTCATCGGTCATGTCGTCATCGTGTCGCCGATCAGTCGGCCTGTCACCACCGACACCCGCCGGAGCTCGGTATTCAGGAGCAGCGCCGGTGGTCAGGTCTCCCTTGCATCACCACGGTCATAGGACGAAGGCCTTGCTACCTCTATCGTTTATTTAGTGCCGCGCCCGTGTACGGTGGGCGCATGCCTCGATATGGGTGGGTCAAGCCGGTCTCGGATCGTCGGTTGTCCGATCTGGTGGCAGTGAGGGTGCTGACGCGCGTGTTCCCGCCCCACCTCGTCGACGAGGTGATCGCTGCCACGGGCCGCACCGAGCAGCGGAACCGGTCGTTGCCGGCAAGGTTGACGGCGTACTTCGTCATGGGGATGGCGCTGTACTCCGAGGGGTCCTATGAGGACGTGCTGGGCCTGTTGACCGATGGGCTGTCGTGGGCCTCGGGCTGGCAGGAGAGCTACCCGTCGCCTTCGAAGTCGGCGATCTTCCAGGCTCGGGTCCGGCTGGGCGCGGAGCCGCTGGAGGCGCTGTTCACCCGCGTGGCCAGGCCGCTCGGGACACCCGGGACGCCTGGGGTGTGGCTGTCGGGCCGGCGGCTGGTGGCGATCGACGGTGCCTGCCTGGACGTCGCGGACACGCCTGCCAACGAGGAGTTCTTCGGCCGACCCAATGTGGCGAAGGGTGAGAAGTCGGCGTTCCCCCAGGCCCGGATTGTCGCGGTGGCCGAGTGCGGTACGCACGCGATCCTGGACGCCGTCGTGGGCCTCTGCGCCACCTCGGAGGCCGCACTGGCCGACGAGCTGATCGGGCGGCTGCAACCGGGGAGCCTGCTCTTGGCCGAGGGTGGCTTCTCCTCCTACGCATTGTGGAACAAGGCGATCGGCACGGGTGCGGACCTGCTCTGGCGGGCCAGGACCGACCTGCTGCTGGAGCACCGCCGCACCCTGGAGGACGCCTCGTGGCTCGGTCTGCTCCGCCCAGGCGGTGAGAAGAACGCTGAGCCGATCATTGTGCGAGTCATCGACCACACCGTCGAAGACGCTCGCGAGACCCCTGAGCCCTACCGGCTGTTCACCACCATCCTGGACCCGCAAAAGGCTTCGGCCACCGACCTGGCCGCGGCCTACATCGGGCGCTGGGAGATCGAGCGTGCCCTGGACGAGCTCAAGACCCAGCAACGTGGACCCCGCACCGTGCTGCGGTCAAAGTCCCCCGAGCTGGTGCT
>DASVHT010000080.1:0-4808 GCA_036382455.1 Dermatophilaceae bacterium | reverse complement strand
CGCCATCGTCCAGGACTACGTGCAGACCTCTGAGCCGGTCGGTTCCAAGGCGCTGCTCGAGCGCCACCAGCTCGGTGTCTCGGCTGCCACTGTGCGCAACGACATGGCTGCGCTGGAGGACGAGGGACTGATCTCGGCGCCTCACACCAGTGCAGGGCGGATTCCGACCGATGCCGGCTACCGGCTGTTCGTCGACCGGCTCAGCGAGCTGAAGCCGATGAGTGGCCCGGAGCGCGCCGCCATCTCGGCGTTCCTCGTGGGTGCGGTGGACCTCGACGACGTGGTGGACCGGACCGTCCGGCTGCTGGCCTCCCTGACCCATCAGGTCGCAGTCATGCAGTACCCGTCGTTGACCCGGTCCTCGGTGCGTCACGTCGAGCTGGTGCCCATCGACGCCAGTCGCCTCATGGTCGTGCTCATCGTGAATACAGGTCGGGTCGAACAGCGGGTCATCGAGTCCGCGCGCGACCTGTTGGCCGCTGACGGCGAGCAGTTCATCGCCGCCCTGCGGTCGTGGCTCAACGCCGAGGCCAGCGGACATCAGCTGAGCGAGGCTGCCTCACGACTACAGTCGTTGCCGGAGAACTTCGCCCCGGCCGACCGCGATCTGGTGAGGGCCGTCGTCCGCTCGCTGGACGACGCAATGGTCGAGGAGAGCGAGGAGCGCGTCGTCCTGGCCGGGACGTCCAACCTCATGCGCTTCGGCGCAGACTTCCCCCTCACCATCGGGCCGGTGCTCGAGGCTCTCGAGGAGCACGTCGTGCTGCTCAAGCTCCTGGTCACCATGGGCAACGAAGGTGACACGGTGGCGGTCCGCATCGGTCACGAGAACTCGCATGCCGGGCTGAGCGCCACCTCGGTGGTCAGCACTGGTTACGGTGGCGGCCGAAATGTCGTGGCCGGGCTCGGGGTTCTCGGCCCGACCCGCATGGACTACCCGACGACCATGGCGTCGGTGCGCGCCGTCGCGCGTTACGTCTCCCAGATTCTGGCCTCATGAACCGGTCAGCTCCATGACCCCTCGGGCACACTCCACAACCAACGCTCAGAAGGACACCTTGAACGACTACTACCAGGATCTGGGCGTCGGCCGCAGCGCTAGCGCTGAGGAGATCAAGCGGGCTTACCGCCGTCTGGCGCGCAAGCTGCACCCTGACGTCAACGTCGAAGCCGATGCCGAGGACCGGTTCAAGAAGGTCTCCCAGGCCTATGACGTGCTGTCCGACGCCGAGAAACGCCGCGCCTACGACGCCGGCTCGGACCCGTACGGCGGCGCGAGCGGCGGCTTCGGGCAGGGCTTCTCCTTCAGCGACATCATGGAGGCCTTCTTCACCCAGGGCGGCGGCCGCGCGGGACGGGGCCCCCGCTCTCGCCAGCGCCGAGGTCAGGACGCTCTGATCCGGCTCGACATCGACCTCTCAGAGGCGGTCTTCGGTGCCGAACGAGAGCTGACGATCGACACCGCGGTCGCCTGCGGAACCTGCCATGGCGACGGGTCGCAACCCGGCACGGGGACCCGCACCTGCGACGTCTGCGGGGGCAGAGGCGAGATCCAGCAGGTCCAGCGGTCCTTCCTCGGCCAGGTCATGACCTCGCGCCCGTGCACTGCTTGCCAGGGTTATGGCGTCGTCATCGCCAACCCCTGCTTCGAGTGCTCGGGCGAGGGTCGCGTCCGGACCCGCCGCGACCTCAAGCTCCGGGTCCCGGGCGGGGTCGACACCGGCACCCGGATCCAGCTCGCGGGCGAGGGTGAGGTCGGATCGGGTGCAGGGCCAGCCGGTGACCTGTATGTCGAGGTCGTCGTCACCCCCCATGAGACGTTCCAGCGTCGAGGGGATGACCTCCACTGCTCGGTCGAGCTCCCGATGACCGCAGCTGCCCTGGGGACCACCATCAAGCTCGAGACCTTCGACGGGACGAGAGACCTCTCGATCAGGCCCGGCACCCAGCCAGGTGACGTCATCACCCTCAAGGGGATGGGCGTCACCCACCTGCGGGGCATCGGACGCGGCGACCTGCTGGTCCACGCCGGCATCCAGACGCCGACCAGGCTCACCTCTGAGCAGGAGGACGTCCTGCGTCAGCTTGCGGTGCTTCGAGGCGAGGAACGCCCCGAAGGCCGGCTCACTCCCGCTTCGAACGGTCTTTTCGGCAAGCTGCGCGACGCGTTCCTGGGCAAATAGGCCCGCGGTGACGGCCCCGCTGTTCTTCGTGGCGCCGGATCAGCTGTCCGGGGCCACCCTGGGGTCGGTCATCGTGCTGGACGGTCCCGAAGGACGTCATGGCGCGACGGTGAAGCGGATCGGCATCGGCGAGAACGTCCTGCTTGCTGACGGCTCCGGCCACCGCGCCGAGGCCGTCGTCGAGAGTGTTCGCGCCGGGGAGCTGCGACTGCGCCTGCACGCGATAACGCAGGAACCGCAACCGAACCCGCGCTTCGTCCTGATCCAGGCACTGACCAAGGGTGATCGGGATGAGCAGGCCATCGAGGCCGCGACCGAGCTCGGGGTCGACGAGGTCGTTCCCTGGCAGGCCGCGCGAAGCATCGTGGTCTGGCGCGGGGAGCGGGCGGCCAGGTCGTTGCGCAAGTGGGAGTCGGTGGTCCTGGCTGCGACCAAGCAGTCCCGGCGTGCCCGCATCCCGTTGGTGAGCGCCCCCGTGAGCCAGACGGCCGTCATACGGCGGATACAAGAGGCGGCTCTCGCGGTGGTCCTGCACGAGGAGGCGGCCTCGCCCCTGGCTGGCATCGAGCTGCCCACCTCGGGGGACGTCCTGCTCATCGTGGGCCCCGAGGGCGGGATCGGTCCGGACGAGCTGAGCGCCTTCGTCGCGGCGGGGGCAGTGGCCGCGCGGCTGGGCCGGGGTGTCCTGCGCTCATCGAGCGCGGGACCGGCGGCACTCGCGGTCATGAGTGCAGCCGGTCGTTGGCGCTGAGTCGGTGAGTCGGTGAGACGCTGAGTCGGTGAGACGCTGAGCTCGCCAAGCTACCTGACGGTAAAGGGTTTTGACGTCTCGGCAACCAGGCCTGCGCCGTCCTTCATGCTGACCTCGAACATCCGGAAGGTGTAGTCCCCGGCGGGCAGTACCCCGAGGTCAACGTGCCATGTTCCTCTCGTCGGGCACCCGCTGGAGGCCATGGTCGATCCGGACTTGACCGCTGCCGCGCCCTTCTTCAGCTCCCATTGGGTTGTCGCCTCGAATGCACAGGACTCGCCGGTGGCCACCACGGAGGTACCGGCCTTGAAGACGTGGTCCCGCTCGGGGCTGATGATCCAGATCGGTGCGAGGTCCTGGTACTGCAGGTCCTTTGCCGGGCGGTTGTAGGTCTGGTCGGTGGCGTAGGCCCCGAACAACGTCGCGGAGGCGTCGGCGACCACGAACCTCACCGGGATCGTGCCCTGGCCGATGGCCGCCTGCGCGGTCCATACCAGCTCTTGCACCGCGAGCCTGGTCTGTTCCTTGGTGAACCCGCTCGCGTTGGAGCCGCTGAGGGTGATGGTGATCACGTTCGGTGTCATCGTGACGTCCTTGACCGACTGGCCAGACCAGGGCTGGACGTAGGGCTCGTAGTTGGTGAACGGCTGGGCGTTCATTGCCACCGCGACGGCAGCCTTGGCTTTCTGTTCCGGCGTGGCACCAACCGGAACGGCCGTGCGGACGAACTCCCGGTACAGGCCGTAATGGTCGCCCGTGCCCGAGCTGGCGCCGACAAAGTAGGCCGGCAGGGCGACCTGGGTAGTCGCGCCAGCCTGCGAGGACGGCGCGGTTGGCACCGGCACGTTCACGCTCGACGGCGGCGCCGTCGTCGAGGTCGGGGCCACGGGCGAGACCTGTGTGCCACCGCCGTTGCTGAAGACACCCCAGGCGACGACGCCGATGAGCGCTACAGAGGCGGCCGCGGCCAGTGGGATGAACCAACGTCGCCGGGGCTCGGCAACCTGCATGTCGTCGTGGACCATGGCCAGGATCTCCGTTCGTCGGTCACTCGGGTTTATCCGTTCGGCGTCCTGGCGCAGACTCTCGCGCAGCTGCTGCTCGAAGTCGCTGTCGTTCTGGCCGCTCACGTCGCTGCTGTTCACGTCTTTGCCGGTCATGACATGCCCTCCACGTCGGATCGCAGGCCGGCCAGGCCGCGATGAGCATGAGCCTTGACCGAGCCGGCAGAGATGCTCAGGGCGTCGGCGATCTGGGCCTCGCTGAGGTCCAGGTAGTAGCGCAGGGTCAGCACCTCGCGTTGGCGCCGGGGCAGGCGCCCCAGGGCGGCAATCAGCCGGTCACCGGTCGCGTGCTCGAGGGCGCGGGTCTCCGCGCTCGGCTCGGTGGTCATGCCAGGAGCGGTCCGCGCGCCGGTCTCCGCCCTCAGATAGCGGTTCTCGACGGTGCGATGACGAAGCGTCGAGCGTGAGCTGTTGACCACACAACGCCGAAGGTAGGCCAACGCCCGATCCTGGTCCCGGAGCTGGGACCAGCGGGAGTGGATGGCCACGAACGCGTCCTGGACCGTCTCCTCGGCCACCTGCTGGTCCCTGACCAGCAGCCACGAGAGGCGTACGAGTGAGTGCCAGTGGGCGGCATACAGCGCGGTGAGGGCCGAGTCGGCTTCCCACCCCCCGACCGGGGCGCCGCTCTGTGCCCGTTCGATCACGGTCAACATTCTCACGTCGGTATGACGCGCAGCTGCATTGCGTGGTTGACGCGCCGCTACCCTGCTCGAATGAGCAACGACCACGCTCCGGCGGCGCGCGACTGCCTGTTCTGCAAGATCGTCGCCCGTCAGATTCCGGCCGACATCATCCACGAGACGGCGA
>DASVHT010000079.1:0-6485 GCA_036382455.1 Dermatophilaceae bacterium | reverse complement strand
GAACTTTGCTCACGACTCCAATCCTTGCAGGTAGGGGTTGGTAGCGCGCTCGCGTTCCATCGTGGTGGCCGGGCCGTGTCCTGGCAGCACGAGAACGTCGTCGGCCAGCGGCAGGACCACGTCGCGCAGGCTGCGGTTCATGGCCGCGCCATCACCGCCGGCGAGATCCGTTCGTCCGATGGACCCCGCGAACAGCACGTCACCCGAGAGCACCGTTGACCCGGCACCCGCCTCGCCGGCCATACCTTCGGGGACCTCAGGCAGAAAGAACATCACCGATCCCTCGGTATGGCCGGGCGCGTGCAGAACGCTGACGTCGAAGCCCGCCATCTGCAGCTTCTGGCCGTCGATCAGGGTGACGACATCGGTCGGCTCCTGCCATCCCGCCTTCTGGCCGAACTGCTGCTCGAACATCGCGATCAGCTGCGGAGCCACGGCGGACAGCGGGTCCTTGAGCCTGTAGCGATCCTCGCCGTGGATGTACGCGGCAACCGCGGCCGAACTGCACACCGGTGTGACGGAGTACACGTGGTCGAAGTGCCCGTGGGTGAGCAGCACGGCTGCAGGCCTGAGCCGGTGCTCGCGCAAGAGCTCCGCGAGCTGCCCCGTGACACCAACGCCCGGATCGACGATGAGGCATTCCTCCCCCGCGGCGGGCGCCAGGACGTAGCAGTTCGTGCCGGCGACGGCGGCCGGAAATCCGATGGTCAACACGTCCGCGAGCCTATCCGTCACGGACTCGTGACCCATCCACCCGTGCTCGCCCGGACGCTCTTGCCTAGACTGGCCGACGGTCCGGGTAAGCGCCAACGGGCCAGTGTCTTCGTCCCCTGCCCGAAGGAGTGCCAAGGTGTCGCCGAACGACCGCGACCGAGCCCGCGAGAAGCGCCGCTACGAAAAGCGCCAGAGCGTGTTGGCCGGGCGCGCGGCGGAGCGCCGGCGGGACAAGCAGGTCGTGGGCGTCGTCTTGGCCGGGGTCGTCCTCATCGGCGGGCTCGTGGGGCTGAGCCTGGCCCTGAAGAAGGACCCTGGGGTCAACGCCCTGACACCCGCGGCCAGCCAGAGCCCTGCCCCTACCCCCGCGCCCACCAGCGCACCGGTCCAGAACGTCGTCGCCGGGTGTGTCTCTCCGCCGAAGGTCCCAACCGACAAGCGATCGGGCAAGCTTCCCAACAAGTCGACGGCGGCTGGCAAGACGTTCATCGCGAGGGTCACCACGAACTGTGGCGTCATCACGATGGAGCTCGACGGCACCAAGGCCCCCCAGACCGTGGCCTCGTTCCTCGGCCTCGCCAAGAGCGGCTACTGGGCCGACAGCCCGTGTCACCGCCTGACCATCGCCAAAGACGGCATCTTCGTTCTGCAGTGCGGCGACCCGACGGGCACCGGTAGCGGCACCCCCGGATACGGCTACGGCGTCGAGAACGCACCTGCCGACTTCACCTTCCCCCCCGGCACGCTCGCGATGGCGCGCACCAGCGACCCCAAGAGCAACGGTGGCCAGTTCTTCATCGTCTACCAGAAGACGGTGCTGAAAGACCCCGTCGGCTACTCCATCTTCGGCAAGGTCACCTCGGGAATGGATATCGTCGACAAGATCGCCAAAGCCGGACTCGCGCCTGCGAGCGCCGGCAGCAATGCCGCGCCGTTGCAGCCCATCAGCATCCTCAAGGTGGATGTCACCGAGAAGAAGGTCTGACCGTGACCGAGCAGACTCCTGAGACTGACCCAGCCGTTGAGATCTCCGAGCAGGTGGGGTCGTCGGACGCGGCTCGGCCCTCGCAGCCAGTCGAGCCGGCGCCGGAGCCCGATGCTGTTCCCCACACTGCACCTGCACCTGAGCCGGAGCCCGAGCCAGGTGCCGCTGCACCGCAGCCCGATGCCGTTCCGGACAGTGTGTCTGAGCCGCAGTCCCCTGCCGTCGCGGATGCTGCGCCGGAGTCTGTTGTCATCGCGCCGGAGCCCGCGGATCCTCTGCCAGACGCGACGCCGGAGCCCGCGGATGCTGTGCCAGACGCGACGCCGGAGCCCGCTCCCGTCGCGGATGCGGTGACCGAGGCCGTTGCTGTGCCGGATGAGGCGCCTGAGCAGCCCAAGCCGGAAGTCCCCACCCCAGCGACGATTCACGTCCCCAGTCCTGCAGCCCTGGCCGCACGGTTGCACGGCAATGCGGCGCCGAAGCCCTCGCAGCACGGTCGGGTGGACGAGTCGGGCACTGTGTTCGTGCGCACAACCAGCGGTGAGCGAGAGGTTGGGTCCTACCCCGGCGCGAGCCCCGCCGAGGCGCTGGGCTACTTCACCCGCAAGTATGACGAGCTCCTCGCCGCCGCTGATCTGCTGCTTCAGCGCGTGACACACACGGACCTGTCGGCACGGGAGGGCTCTGAGGGGCTTGCCAAGCTGCGCGAGCAGAGCGCCGACGCGCATGTCGTCGGTGACCTTGAGGCCCTCGACGCCCGGGTCGCCCAGATCGCCGCAGCGGTCGAGGCCAAGAAGGCTTCCGAGGGCGCAGAGCGGAACGCAGCCCGTGAGGCTGGCAAGGTCAAGCGCGAGGAGCTCGTGTCCGAGGCTGAGAAGATCGCCGGTCAGCCGGAGACCAAGATCCAGTGGAAGACCAGCGGCACGCGTATGCGGGAGCTGTTGGACGAGTGGAAGTCCCTGCAACGGACCGGCCCCAAGCTCGACCGGGCGTCCGAAACGGCCCTGTGGCAGCGTTTCAGTGCGGCTCGCAACTCCTTTGACAAGGCCCGGCGCGTTCACTTTGCCCAGCTCGAGGACACCCAGTCCGAGGCCAGGTCGGCCAAGGAGAAGCTGGTCAAGGAGGCCGAGGCGCTCGCATCGAGCAAGGACTGGGCAGCGACAGCGACGGCGTTCAAGCGGCTCATGGACCGGTGGCGCGAAGCCGGTCGCGCGTCCCGCACGGACGACGACGCGCTGTGGGCTCGCTTCAAGACCGCGCAGGACGGTTTCTTCAATGCCAAAGATGCGCTCGTCGCGGCTGAGAACGAGGAGTTCAAGGCCAATCTGGTGATCAAGGAGGCGCTCCTTGCCGAGGCCGAGACGCTCTTGCCAGTGACCGATGTCGAGGCCGCAAAGGCCACCCTGCGCATCATCGCGGAGAAGTGGGAGCACGCCGGCAAGGTTCCCCGTACGGACATGGAGCGTATCGAAAAGGGGATCCGTCGCGTCGAGCAGGCGGTGCGAGAACACGACGAAAAGCGTTGGGCAAGCATCAATCCCGAGGCTGCAGCCCGCGCACAGAGCCTGGTGGATCAGCTCGAGCTGGCTGTCGCGGGACTGCGCAAGGACCTCGTGGAAGCAGAGGCGACCGGCGATGCCGCCAAGGTTGCCGAGGCACGGTCAGCCCTCGAGGCCCGTGAGCAGTGGTTGGCGCAGGCCCGTGCCGGTGTCCAGGAGTTCAGCGGCTGAGCACCCGGGGGAGCTCAGCGGTCAAGGAGTCTGCGTCGTATCGCTGGCCGGTTTGCCACCAGTGATCCGATAGACGTCAAAGACGCCGTCGATCTTGCGGACGGCACTGATCACGTGGTCGAGATGTCCAGGGTCACCCATCTCAAAGGTGAACCGGGACACGGCGACCCGGTCACGTGAGGTATGCACGCTCGCAGACAAGATGTTGACGTGCTGGTCGGACAGGATGCGCGTGACATCCGAGAGCAGGCGGCTGCGGTCCAGTGCCTCGACCTGCAGCTGCACCAGGAACAGGCTGCCCGCCGAGGGGGCCCATTCGACATCCACAAGCCGCTCGGGCTGGGAGAGCAGAGACTCGGCATTGGTGCAGTCGGAGCGGTGCACCGAGACCCCGCTCCCCCGCGTGACGAAACCAATGATGGGGTCACCCGGAACCGGTGTGCAGCACCTGGCCAGCTTGATCCAGACGTCAGCCGTCCCGACGACCACGACGCCGGAGTCACTGCTGCGCGGGCGCCGCATGGCGGCTGACGGCGTTGTGGCTTCGGCGAGGTCCTCGCTGGCGCCCTGCTCCCCACCCAGCGACGTCACCAACCGGCCCACAACGTGTTGTGCGGACACGTGCCCATCGCCCACGGCGGCATACAGGCTGGAGATATCGGGGTAGCGCAGCTCGGTCGCGAGGCCGGTGAGCGTTTCGTGGGTCATGAGTCGTTGGAGCGGCAGACCCTGTTTGCGCATGGCCTTGGCGATGGCATCCTTGCCGTCGTCGATGGCCTCATCGCGGCGCTCCTTGGAGAACCACTGACGGATCTTGTTGCGTGCTCGGGGGCTCTTGACGAACGTCAGCCAGTCGCGTGAAGGGCCCGCACCGTCCGCCTTCGAGGTCAGGATCTCGACGACGTCGCCGTTCTCGAGCGGGCTCTCCAGGGGAACAAGTCGCCCGTTGACCCTGCCACCGATGCAGTGGTGGCCGACCTCGGTGTGCACCGCATAGGCGAAGTCCACCGATGTCGAGCCGGACGGCAGGGCGATGACTGACCCTTTGGGCGTGAAGACATAAACCTCACCCGCGCCGATCTCGAAGCGCAGCGAGTCCAGGAACTCGCTGGGGTCCGAGGTCTCGCGCTGCCACTCGAGAAGCTGACGCAGCCACGCCATGTCGTTGACCTGGCCGGAGTCACGTTTGCGGCCGGTCTGCGCGCGAGAGCTGGCGTCGCCCGGGGAGTCTTCCTTGTACTTCCAGTGCGCTGCGACGCCGTACTCGGATCGGCGGTGCATGGCCTGGGTGCGGATCTGGATCTCGACCGGCCTGCCCTGAGGGCCGATCACCGTGGTGTGCAGCGACTGGTACATGTTGAACTTGGGCATGGCTATGTAGTCCTTGAAGCGCCCTGGCACAGGGTTCCAGCGCGCATGCAGGGCGCCCAGGACGGCATAACAGTCACGCACCGAGTCGACCAGCACGCGCACCGCGACGAGGTCGTATATCTCCTCGAAGTCGCGGCCGCGCACGATCATCTTCTGGTAGACGGAGTAATAGTGCTTGGGCCGCCCGGTAACGACTGCCTTGATCCGAGCGGTCGCAAGGTCGGCCTGGACGACTTCGCGAACGGTGGCGAGATACTCGTCCCTGGCAGGGGCGCGCTCAGCCACCAGTCGTACGATCTCGTCGTAGACCTTGGGGTACAGGATCGCGAAGGACAGGTCCTCGAGCTCCCACTTGATGGTGTTCATGCCCAGTCTGTGGGCCAGAGGCGCGTATATCTCGAGGGTTTCGCGGGCCTTGCGCCTGGCCGACGACTCCGAGACGTAGCGCCAGGTGCGGGCGTTGTGCAGACGGTCCGCAAGCTTGATCACCAGGACACGGATGTCACGGGCCATGGCCACGACCATCTTGCGGACGGTCTCGGCCTGGGCGGCCTCCCCGTAGGTGACCTTGTCGAGCTTGGTCACGCCGTCAACCAGCATCGCGATCTCGTCACCGAAGTCGCGGGTCAGTGCCTCGAGGCGGTATTCCGTGTCCTCCACCGTGTCGTGCAGCAGCGCCGCGGCCAGCGTGGCCGGGTCCATACCGAGCTCTGCCAGAATCGTGGTCACGGCGAGTGGGTGGGTGATGTACGGATCGCCGCTCTTGCGCAGCTGGCCCTGGTGAGCAATCTCGGCGGTGGCGTAGGCCCGCTCGATGATCGCGAGGTCGGCCTTGGGATGCGTCGACCGAACGACACGTAGCAGCGGCTCCAGAACCGGGTTCGTGTCGGTGCGCGGTCCGCCGAAGCGTGCGAACCTGGCCCGCACCCGGGAGGCCGTGGGAATAGGGCTTGTCGGCAGGTCCGGGGCAGGATCAGGAGCAGGAGCAGGGGCAGACGTCGTCCCTCCCGGGACGCCTGTCACGGTCTCCTCCTTCATTGCCTCAGTCTATGGGCCCGCCACCGATAACATCGCGTGGACGGTGTGGCCCCCCAGCTTGCTGCGGCCGTTGAGGAAACCCAGCTCCACAAGAACCTCAACCGCCGCGACGGTGGCTCCGGCGCGCTCGATCAGCTCACAGGTCGCTGCAGCCGTGCCCCCGGTGGCGAGGATGTCATCAATGATCAGGGTCCGCGTGCCACGGGCGAGGGCGTCGGTGTGGATCTCGATGACGGCACTGCCGTACTCGAGGTCGTACGTCTCACTGTGTGTCGAGCCGGGTAGCTTGCCCGCCTTGCGGACCGGGACGAAGCCGATGCCGAGCTCATAGGCGACCGCAGCGCCGAAGATAAACCCGCGCGCCTCGATGCCGACCACTACGTCCACCCGACCGGCGTACCGCCTGGCGATGTCCTGCACGACTGCCCGCAGGGCAGGGCCGTCGCTCAGCAGCGGGGTGAAGTCCTTGAAGGTCACCCCCGGAACGGGAAAGTCCGGGATGTCGCGAAGGCGACTGGCGACGATCTCACCCATCGGAGAAGTCAAAGGGGCCACCTTGGTCGGCGCTGTGTCCATCAGCGCTTCGACTTCGGCGGACGTTTGGGCTGGTTACGTGGTCCGGCCTGCACGTAGGGGTGCAGGGGCCG
>DASVHT010000078.1:0-5206 GCA_036382455.1 Dermatophilaceae bacterium | reverse complement strand
TGTGGGCGATCGCTTCGAGCGCGGGCCAGAACGGGGCTTGCCGTAGTTGGGCGACGACCTCGGGCGGTATGCCGACTCCCTTGGTTTGATAGAGCTCGACGGCGTCACCGCGACGGCCTGCACTGATGAGGTCGTCGATCTGGCGGGCCAGGTCTCTCCAGTAGTGCGGGCTCGTGCCCCGGATCTGGAACGGCGGGTCATACAACGCCAGCTTGGTGATGGGCAGGCCGCGCGCGGCGGCGCGCATGGCGAGTACTGCTCCTGAGGAGTATCCGAACACTGAGGCGCTACCGCCCGCGGCGTCGATGAGTGCCTCGAGATCGTCGATTTCGCGGTCGACCGCGTACGGCAGGGTGTCGTTGCTGGTGCCGCGGCCGCGCCGGTCGTAGTTGACGACGGTGAACGTGCCGGCCAGATGAGCCGCCAGTGGTGCCCCGTGGCTCGTTCGTTAAAGGCTCCGAGGACAAGGATGACGGGCGGACCATTGCCGTTGCGGTCGTAGCTGATCGTCGTTCGGTCCGCTGAGGTGGCGCTGGACATGGGATCTCCTGCTTGGGGTTATGCCAACGCCGGGTCGGCACTGTTGGCAGGTGCTGTGGCGGCTGGGGACCGGTTTTGCTGCAGGTCCTGGCCAAGCCGCCGCGGTGATCAGTTCACGAATCGGTGAACCGTGTTCCCGGCGCGCCTCGCAGCCGCCCGGGTGGCAGTGTTCGACCGCACAGGAGCAGGGCCAGGTCCTGTGCGGCACCCGAGACAAGGGTTCCGGATCCGAACGACCAGTCGATGTCGTCGGCGCATAGCTCGATCCCCCTCAGGTCGACGCCGAAGTACTTGAGTGGTTTCGGTTTCGTGATGCCATGCAGGACGATTCGCAGTCGTTCCTCCGGAACGTGACGGCCGATTCCCAGCGGCACCGTGACGTCGAGACCGTGTATCACGTCGTGGGTCAGCGCGCCCTCGAATCCATGACAATCCTGCCGATGAGCGCCATGCGGGCCCTTCGCGCAGACATAGGGCATCCGGGGTGGCGACGATTGCAGAGTCGACCCGTGTCTTTAGCCTGCTCTCGCTCATCGTCGTCATTCTTGGCTTCGGCGTGATGGGCCTGAGCGACCCATCGGATCACTTCCCGTTCACGACGCCGTGGATCCTCACCTCGGTCATTGTGTACATCGTCGCGCTGCTGTTGAGCCTCTTCCAGTTTGGTGTGCCATGCGTCGAGCGTCCGCGGAACTCAAGCCTGGTCATCGGCGCCGGAGGTCAATGCCGCGGTGGGGCAAGCAGACCTCGCTCCGGGCGCCATGGGTATTGCGGAACCGGTTTCGTATGAGGCACCGCTGCGAAGATCTTCACCGGCGCGGATTACGGGAATCCGCCCGAGTAGTTCCTCGCGTAGGCTCGGGACATGCCGGCTCACGAGATGCCACCTCCCGATGACCATGACGATGACACACAGGCGCGACACGTGGCCAGGCGTGCGGAACTGCTGCCCGAGGAAGTGGCCGTGGGAAGCGACGACCCGCAGGCTCAGGCGCAGGCCATCCTGGAGGAGGGGGAGGAGCGAACTGAGCACCCCGAGCGCGATGTCAGTTTGCCCGCGAGTCCCCAGCCGTCGCCCGAGACAGACGTGGACTGAGCGGACAACGCACCGAAGCTGCCAGTCCGCCTCAGCGCAACGCATTGCCGCAGGCTTTGGATTGCGCGAGGGTCACGCGGAGCCACCGCGCTGAGCCGGACACCGGCCCCCGCTCGAACCGCTGACGTGCGAGGGCCGGACGGCTAGGCCATGGACTTGGCACCATCAAGGGACACGCGGATGATGTCGGCGTGAGCGGCGTGCTGGGCGGTTTCGGCGATCACGTGGAGCAGCACCCTGCGCGCTGACCAGGGCGCGCCCGGCTCGAACACGGAGCCTCGGCTAACGCTAACGGGTGGGAGAGATCCAGATCAGGCAGCTTCGCCAAAGGATTCCCCCAGTTGCGAAAGAGGAACGACAAGCGGTGATCACTGACCGCCCTGGTCGCCGGACCTACAGTCTTCGCAAGCGGATCGCCAACTGCGAGGCGAACGCGCGCTGTCTGCGGCCGGAGTCGTCGTAGAAGAACTGTTGCGCCTTACATAGAAGAACCGCGTGCCGAACAAGCCCGACATCCGCGAGCCGATGGGATGGATCGAGATGGGAGAATCTATCCCGATGACTACAGGCGGACCCGCGAACTCGAGCGCATACCAGCCCAACGCCAAATATGTCCTTCTGCTCGGCCTGATGTGTGCCCTGCCGGCGGTGACCAGCGACATCTACCTACCGTCGCTACCAGAAGTCGCAATCGACCTGCACACCACCACCACAGCCGTCCAGCTCACCATGAGCGGCGTCCTGGTGGGCGGTGCTGTCGGCCAGTTGGTCGTGGGCCCGCTCTCAGACCGCTTCGGACGGCGCCGGCCCGTACTGATCGGCATTGTGCTGCACATTGTCATTTCGCTGCTGTGCGCGCTGGCGCCCGGCATCGGAACCCTCATCGCGCTTCGCGGCGTACAGGGATTCTTCAACGCTGCGGCCACGGTGGTGGCGATCGCCGTGATCCGCGACCGCTTCACCGGCTCCGACGCGTCGAGGCTGCTGTCCCGACTTATGCTCGTGATCGGCGTGGCGCCGCTGTTCGCGCCCACGGTCGGCGGGCTGATCGCCGGGCAGTGGGGCTGGCGCTCGGTGTTCGTCGCGCTCGCAGTGTTCGGTGCCGTGCTGTGGCTCGCGGTGTGGCGTCGGTTACCCGAGACGCTGCTGCCCGAGCGACGTCGCGCAGCGGGCCTCGGCCCCGCACTGCGCGGGTACCGGGTCCTCCTGCGCGACCAGCACTTCGTCGCCATCGCGATGCTCCCCGGGCTTGGCATGGCGGTGCTGATGAGCTACGTCATCGGGTCCCCGTTCGTGCTCCGGGAGGGTTACGGGCTCTCGGCGAACCAGTTCGCGCTCCTGTTCGCCATGAACGGTGTCGCGCTCGTGGGGGGCGCCCAGATCAACGCCTCGCTCGTTCGGCGGGTCGCGCCGATCCGCATCCTGCGCTGTGCGCTGCCGCTGCTACTCGTTGCGGCCCTCGTGCTCCTGATCGTTGCCCTGACCGGGGTCGGCGCGCTGTTCGGGCTGCTCGCGGCGCTGTGGGTGACGCTGGGCCTCATCCAGTTCATCCCGCCGAACGCCTCCGCGATCGCGCTCAGCAGGCACGGCGCGATCGCGGGCACGGCTGCAGCCTTCATCGGCGCAATGCAGGCCGGCGTTGCGGGGGTCGTCAGCCCACTCGTCGGCGTACTCGGCGGCGACGCACGCGCCATGTGCCTGGTCATGATTGCCAGCGCGACCGCGGCACTTCTGATCCTCGCGACCGCCACACCCGCATATCGTCGTGGGGGCTGGCGGCAACTCGAGGGCTTCTCAACACCGCCAGCAGGTCAACCGCCTCGCGAAGCACCGACTCGCGCTTGACGAACAATGACCGGACGCATCGAAGCCAAGCCTCGGTGTCCGTGGGAACGAAGGTCGACCGGGCCGCGGGCGTCCGGTAGCCGATAATCGCCAGGATCGAACGGACCCATCACGCCGGCGCTCGGCCGCTTCACGCTACTTGAGTATGAGACCATCGACCGAGTCACAATCGCGGTCTGATCTGTGCAACCCACCGAGTCACCTGAGCTCTGTGCGGGCCATGAGTTTGGTCTTGACGATGGCTGCGCCTCAGATCGACAGGGGAAATGCCGAGACGCTTCCCCGGTTTGCCCGTTGATCCGGCCGCACAGGGAAGGCGTGGAGCGCGATGAGTCGAACCGAGCGGCCGCTGGGCAAGTCGGGGGTGAGTGTGCCTGCGCTCGGGGTTGGCACCAACCGGTGGAATACCGGCGAGCCGGGCCAGGCAAGCCTGAACGAGACGCTGGCGGCGGCGGTCGATGTGGGGATGGGCTTTTTCGACACTGCGGAGGTCTACGGCTTCGGCCGGTCGGAGCTCGCCGTGGGCGTGGCGGCCCGGCAGGACGGCCGGCCGGTCGTGCTGGCCAGCAAGTTCGCGCCACTGCCTGCCAGGCTAACCGCCGCCCAGTTCGACTCCGCGCTGGACAGGACACTCAAACGGCTCGGCCGGGAATCGCTCGACCTCTACTTTTTGCACTTCCCCTACTCCCCGCGCGGGGTGGACACCTGGATGAAGGCTATGGCCAAGGCGATCGAGGCTGGGAAGATCCGGGCGGCGGGGATCAGCAACTGCAACGTGGCGCAAATGCGCAAGGCGGCCGACGTGCTGGCCCGCTACGGGATTCCGCTCGCGGCCAACCAAGTCCAGTACAGCCTGATGCATCGCGCGCCCGAGACCAACGGTGTCCTGGACGCCTGCCGCCAGATGGACGTGGCACTGATCGCCTACCGACCCTTGGCCGGCGGTGCCGTCGGCGCTGGCTCCCGCAAGAACAAGGGCGCGGCTGCCCTTGCGGACGCCCTGCAAGAAGTGGCGGCCGCCCAGGACGCGACAACTCTTCAGGTAGCACTCGCCTGGTTGCTAAAGCGAGACGACCACGTGATCGCGATCCCCGGGGCCACCAAGCCCGATCACGTCCGCCAGAACTCACGCGCCCTCACACTGGAACTCAGCGACGGGGAGTTCGCCGCGCTCGATCAAGCATCGACGCCGACGCCAGCCAGATAACAACCCCACATTCCCCGCAGGGAGAGCTCGCGAACCACTTCGTCGGTGTGCCCATCAGGCCCCGCGGCATGCATGGCCTGATGGCGTCGCCGGGGTCGGATCTCATCGACACCAACGAGCAGATCGTGCTCGCGCTATCGCGGTCTGGCCGCTTCTGCTTGCACGATCGGTGACGGGTCACCGATGCCTATGTGACGATTGTCGGAGCGCCAGAGCTGACGGCTTCGGCGGCGTCCGCTGACCGTTGCGCTACCGGGACGATGGGAACTGCCGAACAAGTGGCCGATGTGCGCGCGTCTATTCGCCCACAAAGACGCAGGCGGCCGTCATCGACGAAACGCCCGCCACACCGACCCCCGTCCCACGTTGCGCTATGACCGGGCCCGCAAGAACCTGGACCGCCACCCCGATAACATCGTCGCTGCGTGCATGGTCTCAGGGCCTGAGGATCGATCTGCTCTGGTGGGCTCTCGCGGACGGTGACGGGGTTCGTTGTAGTCATGTTCGCGGGCGAGGTT
>DASVHT010000077.1:0-3760 GCA_036382455.1 Dermatophilaceae bacterium | reverse complement strand
GAACTCTGGATCTGAGCATCTGCGGGGTGTAGCGCCGGCTTCGGCCGATACGGTTAGCTGTGCTGGACGGCCGCCAAGGGTATGCCGTGCCGGTCAGGAGGGCTCGCATAGTGGCCGAGTGCGGCGGTCTTGAAAACCGCTAGGGGTGCAAGCTCCTCGAGGGTTCGAATCCCTCGCCCTCCGCTCGAAATCGACGCGACGAAGGCCCCTGATCAGGGAGAACACTGGTCTGGGGCTTTCTCATGTCATCCGGCTGTGTCCGGCGCTGTCCGGTCATCTACGGGCGTCTGTGGACTATTCGTGGACGAGTTCAGCGCTACTTCCACGCGCTGCTGGGCGCTGTCCTCCCGCCCGGCGATGCATTTGGCGTAGACCCTGAGCAGGACGGCGACGCTGTGCCCGGCGCACTCGGCAAACTTGGTGGCAGGCACGCCAGCCTTGAGCCATAGGGACACGCAGGCGTGCCGCAGGTCGTGCGACGGGTGGAAGATCCAGGCTAGGAGTCTTCGTGGTCGGGAGGTTCGATCGTGTACAACGGGTTCGCGATGGCGAGATGCCCCTTGTACTCGCCGACGCGGCCCTCCGCTCGCAGCTTCACGCCAGGTTCGATACCGGCAATCGATCGTCGTCCGTAGAACAGCAGCGTCACCCCGCCGGTGTCGTCGACCAGCTCGCAGCGCAAGGCTGGGTTGCCCGCGATGGGTGAGACCTCAACCGAGCGAATGCGACCCACGACCGTCGCGATCTGACGGCGGGTGGCGTTCTTGATGGCCGAGCGGCCCCCCCGGTCCACCACGTCGACGGGGGGTTCCAGGATCGTCTCGGGTGCCACACCTTCCTCGGGGAGCGGCTGCTCTGCCCTGACCCCTGGTCCCGATCCCCCCCCGAATCGTTTGCGCCGCAACGGTCCCATGGAGCTGCTGGCATCGAAGGGGATGATCGTGGCCACTGCACCGGGCACACTGGAGACAGCCTCGGCGATGTCATCGGCGGTCCGGTCATGCAGCATCCGGCCCAGGAACGCTCCATACGAGCGCCGAGGCAACAGCATGGTCACCTGGGTTGAGGCAGTATCGACGATCAGCCGCTGGGTGAGCTCGAGGGCGGCCCGCGGCAGCCGGCGGTCGGGACAGTCCACAAGCTCGAGCGACAGGTTGAGGCCCGGCTGGGTGTCCCACGCCCTGCGCAGCTCGGCTGCGTGGCTGGAGTCGATGACGAAGTGCACGACGTGCAACTCGCTCGGCCGCAGGGTGTGGGCGTATCGGATGGCGCGGATCACGGCCAGGTCGACGGCGTCGACCAGGACGACGACGCAGCTGCGGGCGGTGCGGATCACCGGCTCGGTGGACGGCACGGCCTCGAGCAGTGCGGCCTCTCGGTCGTAGGCCCGGTGCAGTCGGAGCAGGAGGGCGACCATGATAGGGAAGATCACGACGACCAGCCAGGCACCCTCGGTGAACTTGGTGACAGCGAAGATCAGGACGACCAGGCCCGAGACCACGCCCACCAGGTTGTTGACGGCCACCTTGTACTTCCAGTGCGAGCCCTTGAAGGTCCTGAAGTGTTTGGCCATCCCGAAGCCGGCCAGCGTGAAGCCGGTGAAAACCCCGATCGCATAGAACGCCACGAGCCTGTCGACATGTGCGCCGGTCCCTAGGAGCAGGGCCAGCGACGCGACCGTCAGCACGATGATCCCGTTCGAGAAGGCCAGACGGTGACCGCGTTTGGTCATCCAGCGCGGAAGGAAACCATCGGCGGCAACGAAGTTGGCCAGGAAGGGAAACCCGTTGAAGGGCGTGTTGGCCCCGGTGTAGAGGATCAGCATGGTGGCGAGCTGCACCAGCAGGAAGCCGACATGCCCGGCCGAACTGTCGCCGAGCACTGCCTTGGCCACCTGGGAGATGACCGTCGGCGAGCCGGCCACGTAGGCGACCGCGTGTGTCGCGTGGGCCAGCCATGACACTCCGGCGACGAGAAAGGCCAGGATGCAGCTCATCATCATGAGCGTCCTGCGGGCGTTCAGGCCGCGGGGGGTCTTGAAGGTGCTGACACCGTTGGATATCGCCTCGAGCCCGGTCAGCGAGGACCCGCCGTTGGCGAAGGACCTCAGCAGGATGTAGATGGCGCCGAAGCTGAGCAGCGTGGTGCTGTGGCCCATCGGGATGGCGCCTGCCGTGTTCGCAGGGTCGTACTGCGGCAGGTCACCCAGCACCTCGCGCACGAACCCGCCGATGATGACCACGAACATGGAGCCGGCGAAGAAGTAGGTAGGGAAGGCGAACGTCCGCCCTGCCTCTCGCAGCCCGCGAAGGTTGCCGAAGAAGAGGATCAGCACCACCACGACAGTGATCTCAAGGGTATAGGGCAGCAATGCCGGAATCGCTGAGGTGACCGCGTTGGTGCCGGCGGCAGACTGGACGGCCACGGTGACGATGTAGTCGACCATGAGGGCGACAGCGGCTACCTGGGCGACGACTGGCCCGAAGTTTTCCCGAGCCACGACGTACGAGCCGCCGGCCTTGGTGTAGAGCATGACGACCCACCGGTAGCACAGGGTGACAAGCAGCAGGACGACGAGGACGACCAGCGTCATCGGCAGCAGTAGGCTGTAGGCCGCGATGCCGAACAGCGGTAGCAGGCTGAGCAGGATCTCCTCGGAGCCGTATGCCGAGGACGAGATGCAGTCACTGGAGAGGACCCCGAGCGCGAGCTTCTTGGACAGGGTCTCGTGCTCGATCTGGTCCGTGGTCAGCGGCGGGCCCAGGGCACGCCGCTTGAGCCGGTACCCCAGGCGCTCAGGCAGATCCGTTGAGCCCGTCAACGCTGCCGGCCCGGTCTGGACACCATTGATCGCTGTCGCCTGGGTTTCCACCTGTTGAGAGTAGGACACGGCGGATCGTGCGCGAACCTCAGCGGCGCGAGTCATGGGTGTTAAGGCGGCGTTGGAATCCGCCAGGTGTGCGTTAGGAACTCGTTAAGAGTCCTGGTTGGCCGCGTCGAAGGGTGGAGACTCACCGGGTGGCCGACAAAGGGGCCACCTGATGACTGGAGTCCGTGCATGTCCGATCTCGTGTTCGTGATCCTCACCGGGGCGTTCTTCGCACTCGCCTCGCTCATCGTCAAGGGGGTCGAGCGGCTGTGAGCATCGAGAACGCCGCGGGGCTTATCGTCTCCGTCCTCCTCCTCGGCTACCTCGTGGCGGCCCTTCTGTTCCCGGAGCGTTTCTGAGATGTCTGACACCACCGCCGGCCTGCTGCAGGTTGGCCTCCTGATTGCTGCGCTCGCCGCCTGCTACCGGCCGCTGGGCGCCTACATGGCGCGGGCCTACACCAGCGAGCACGACACCCGCATCGAACGGGCCTGCTACAAGGTGATGGGCGTGGATCCGAAGGCCGACCAGCGCTGGCCGGTCTACGCCCGCTCCGTGCTCGCCTTCTCCGCTGTGTCCGTGCTCGGGCTGTACGCGCTGCTGCGGTTCCAGCCGCACCTGCCGTGGAGCCTGGGCTTCCCGGGCGTCGCACCCGACCAGGCGTTCAACACCGCCACATCGTTCGTGACCAACACCAACTGGCAGTCCTACTCCGGTGAGTCGACGATGGGACACCTGGCGCAGATGGCTGGGCTGGCCGTGCAGAACTTCGCCTCGGCCGCGGTGGGCATGGCCGTCGCGGTGGCGCTGATCCGCGGCTTCATCCGTTCCCGCACCGACCGGGTCGGCAACTTCTGGGTCGACCTGACCCGGGGTTGCCTGCGCATCCTG
>DASVHT010000076.1:0-3776 GCA_036382455.1 Dermatophilaceae bacterium | reverse complement strand
AAGGGTGCACGTGAGGAGGTGGACGTCGTGGCCCCTGGCGACATAGCTGGCCATGGTTATCCCCGTGGTCAGCGTCTCGTCATCGGGATGGGCGTGGACGAACAACAGCCGTGGGCGTCCGGTCGCGTCCCGTGGTGACCGACGGCCGCTCACGGGACCGCCACCGTGGCCAGATCCACTGTGCCGCCCAGCGCCTGGTTGTCCATGTAGCCCTTGACACCGGCGCCGTGCACGAACACGGACTTCCGGTTGGCCAGGGCGATGGCGGCGACCTGAGCCGCGAGCTCCTTGTCCAGGTCACCCCATGCCTTCTCACGATCTGACGCATCGGGGATGAGGGCAGCCGCATCGATCTTGGCATTGATGGCCGTGCTGTCGAACCGGCCATAGTCCTGACCGGAGGAGCTCGCGGTGAGGTTCTGGCGGCTGTCGAACAAGGACGGGATCACGCTCGAACCCGATGGCCATACGGCCGACCCCACGGACCACATCACGTCATAGGTGCGGCTGTTCGTCACCGCCGCGATCGTCGTGAAGTAGTCGTTCCCCAGCCCCGCGAGAGTGACCAGGAAGCCCGCGTCCTGCCACCCCTGTTGAAGGGCGGCCATTGCCTTGTCCGCGGCGGCGCCCTTGCGATAGGCCACCGTGATCGCGACGGGCAGGGGCATCCCCGAGGCCTCCAGAAGTGCGCGAGCCCTGACGCTGTCCCCACGGGGCGGGACGTCGAGGGGGTTGAAGTCCTGGTGGGCCGGCAGCGACTTGTTGATCATGGCGTAGGTCGTCTCGGCGGCGACGTCTCCGCCAAGGGCCGTGACGTATGCCTCCCGGTTGGTGGCGACGGCGAGCGCCTGGCGGACTTTGACGTTGGCCATCGTCGGCCGGCTGAAGTTCGGCACGAGATAGTCCACGAACGGCGAGCGGGGATTGGTCGACCTCGCCTTGATCGACGGTGTGAACATGATGTCGTTCTGCAGCGCCGGGGGTGCCGAATCGGCAGTCACCGCAAAGGAGTCGAGGCCCGCCGTCGTCATGATCCTGCTGACCGCCGACTCCACCGGGATCCCCTCTTCAAAGTCGATCCGGGACGGATGCGCCTGGCGGACCGGGTCGGACGTTCGATCCCAGTGCGGGTTGCGGACGAACGTCGCGCCGTTGCCCGGAGCCCAGACTCCCTGGAGCATGTAGGGACCGTTGGAGAAGATCTCGGTGGTCGACGTGGCTCCTTGGTCCTTGTCGGCACGCACCGGGCCGAAGGCAGGCAACGCCACGAGCTGGTTGAAGTCCGGCACCGGCTTGCGCAGCTTGAAGGTGATCGCCTGGCCGGAGCACGTCACCGCCTTGTCGAACCCCGTCTGGCCGGTCCTGACGTAAGGGCCGGCATAGGTGCTGGACCCGTCGGCGTTGCTGGGCACATCAAGCAGCGCCAGGGCGTTGGCCATGCCTCCGGTGATCTGAGCGGTCGCGAAGGTGCGTGAGACGCCATACTTCACGTCGTCGCAGGTCACGGGCTTGCCGTCCTGCCACGTGACACCGTCGCGCAGTGTGAAGCGCCACACCCTCCCCCCAGAGGTCGCTGTCCCGGTGTCCGTCGCCAGGTCGGGCACGAGATCCGGCAACGTGTCCTGCTCGGTCGCCGGAGCCCAGGATGTCAGCGTCCGCTCGAACACCCGACCCGCGAAAGCCATGTCTGCCGCGACATAGAGGCGCTGCGGGTCCCATGAGTCCACGGGTCCCAGACGCAGCATGTACAGCGTCCCGCCCACCGGCGCGTCAGCGGCTGGCGTGGGTCTGGCTGATGAGACCAGGCTCACGGAGCAGGCCGACAACGCGAGGGCCACGGCAACGGCGAGTGCACCACTTCTTCCGGCACGCATGTCGTGAGAGTTCCTCGGAGGGCCGGCCCCGTTCAGGACCTGGCTGCCGTCTTGGCCCGGGCGGTCGTGCGGGCGCGGTACTCGCGGGAGAGCACCAGCTTGCGGATCCGAACGGCGTCCGGGGTGACCTCGACACACTCGTCCTCACGGCAGAACTCCAGCGCCTGCTCCAGGCTGAGCTTGCGTGACGGGATCAGCCGCTCGAGCACCTCGGAGGTGGCCGAACGCACGTTGGTGAGCTTGCGCTCCCGGGTGATGTTGACGTCCATGTCCTCGACTCGGGAGTTCTCGCCGACGATCATGCCTTCATAGACCTCGGTGGTCGGCTCGAGGAACATTGCGCCGCGCTCCTGGAGGTTGAACATGGCGTATGAGGTCGCGGCGCCGGTGCGATCAGCCACCAGCGAGCCGTTCTGCCGGGTCTTGAGCTCACCGACCCACGGCTCGTAGTCCTCGAAGACGTGGTTGGCGATGCCGGTGCCGTGTGTGTCGGTGAGGAACTCGGTCCTGAAGCCGATCAGCCCACGCGACGGGACGACGAACTCCATCCGCACCCAGCCGGTGCCGTGGTTGGTCATCTGCTCCATCCGGCCCCTGCGGACCGCGAGCAGCTGGGTGATCGCTCCGAGGTGCTCCTCGGGTGCGTCGATCGTGAGGCGCTCGAACGGTTCGTGGATCGCGCCACCCATCACCCGGGTGACCACCTGCGGCTTTCCGACGGTCATCTCGTAGCCCTCGCGACGCATCTGCTCGACGAGGATGGCCAGCGCCAGCTCACCGCGCCCCTGCACCTCCCATGCGTTGGGGCTCTCGGTGGGCAGAACCCGGATGGAGACGTTGCCAACCAGCTCGCGGTCGATGCGGTCCTTGATCAGGCGCGCGGTCACCTTGGTGCCTTTCGTCCGCCCGACCAGAGGGGACGTGTTGGTGCCGATCGTCATCGAGATCGCCGGCTCGTCAACGGTGATCAGCGGCAGCGGGATCGGGTTCTCGGGGTCGGCCAGCGTCTCGCCGATCGTGATCTCGGGGATGCCGGCCAGCGCGATGATGTCGCCCGGGCCCGCGCTGTCGACCGGTATCCGATCAAGAGCATCGGTCATCAGCAGCTCGGTGATCTTGACCCGCTCGATCGTGCCGTCGGCGCGGCACCACGCGGCCTGCTGGCCCTTCCTGATCGTGCCGTTGTAGACCCGGCAGAGCGCCAGCCGACCGAGGAACGGTGACGCGTCGAGGTTGGTCACCTGGGCCTGCAGGAGTGCCTCGTCGTCATACTGAGGGGCAGGGACCGTCTCCAGGATCGCGGCGAACAACGACTCAAGAGTGCCCTCGTCGGGCATCGTGCCGTTCTCGGGGCGGGTGAGCGACGCACGTCCGGCACGAGCGGATGCATAGACGATCGGGAAGTCCAGCTGCCCGGCTGCCGAGGCGGCGTTGTCCAGCAGGTCCATGAACAGCTCATAGGTCTCGTCGACGACCTCGGCGATGCGGGAGTCCGGACGGTCGACCTTGTTGATGCACAGGATGACCGGCAGCTTGGCCGCCAGCGCCTTGCGCAGGACGAAACGCGTCTGGGGAAGCGGGCCCTCGGACGCGTCGACCAGCAGGACGACCCCGTCGACCATGGACAGGCCACGCTCGACCTCGCCACCGAAGTCGGCGTGGCCGGGGGTGTCGATGATGTTGACGGTGATGCCGTCGGGATGCCCGGCCTTGGCAGCCGCAGGGCCCTTGTAACGCACCGCGGTGTTCTTCGCGAGGATCGTGATGCCCTTCTCGCGCTCGAGGTCACCGGAGTCCATGGCACGCTCGTCGACGTGCTGGTGGGCACCGAAGGCACCGGACTGCCATAACATGGCGTCTACGAGGGTGGTCTTGCCGTGGTCTACGTGGGCGACGATGGCA
>DASVHT010000075.1:0-3388 GCA_036382455.1 Dermatophilaceae bacterium | reverse complement strand
CCGACGCGCATGGCACCTCGTTCGCGCAGGTGTCTGGTGAGCGCACGGGTGTCGATGCCGCAGATGCCGACGACACCCTGCGCGACCAGCTCGTCCTCGAGCGAGCGCTCCGAGCGCCAGCTGGAGGGCCTGACGGCAGGGTCACGAACGACGTAGCCGGCGACCCAGATGCGGCCGGACTCGCTGTCCTCGTTGTTGACACCGGTGTTGCCGATGTGCGGAGCGGTCATGACGACGACCTGGCGGTGATAGCTGGGGTCGGTCAACGTCTCCTGGTAGCCGCTCATGCCGGTGGAGAACACGGCCTCACCCAGCGCCTCGCCCACCGCTCCATAGGCTTCGCCCCTGAATGCGCGTCCGTCCTCCATGACGAGGATCGCGGGCCTGCGGGGGCGAAAGGTGTGTCCCCGCGTCATACCAGCGCGCCCTTGAGGACGGTCGGCCTGCCGCGCAGGATGGTGGCGTACACAGTGCCGGTGAGCGTGCGACCATGCCAGGGATTGTTGCGGGACAACGACATTGACGCATCCCGGTCCACCGTCACCGTGGCCGACGGGTCGACCAGGGTGAGGTTGGCCGGCTCGCCGACGGCCATCGGCCGGCCATGACCTGAAAGGCCGGCGATGCGAGCCGGCCGCACGGACATCACCTGCGCAACACCGGCCCAGTCGAGCAGGCCGGAGCCGACCATGACAGTGCTGATGACCGAGAGAGCGGTCTCCAGGCCCATCACCCCGAATGCCGCGTTGACGAAGGTGTGCTCCTTGTCGTGTCGCGCGTGCGGTGCGTGGTCAGTCGCGACGACGTCGATCGTGCCATCGGACAGGGCCATCCTGAGCGCCTCAACGTCCTCGCTCGGCCGCAGGGGCGGGTTGACCTTGAAGATCGGGTCATAGCCTGCGAGCAGGTCGGTGGTCAGCATCAGGTGGTGCGGAGTGGCCTCAGCGGTCACCGAGATCCCCTGCGCCTTGGCCCACCGGATGACCTCGACCGACCCGGCCGTGGACACGTGGGCGACGTGCACCCGCGAACCTGTATGCCGTGCCAGCATGACGTCGCGCGCGACGATGACCTCCTCGGCCACGCCCGGCCAACCCGGCAGACCGAGGCGCCCGGACAGCTCACCCTCATGGCAACAGGCGTTGTGGTCGGCCAGCATCGGGTCCTGGGAGTGTTGCGAAATCACGCCACCGAAGGCCCTGACGTACTCCAGCGCCCGGCGCATCACCCGGGCGTCGTGGACACACCTGCCGTCATCGGAGAAGACGCGCACCCTTGCCCGCGAGGCAGCCATCAGCCCGAGCTCGGCAAGCTCTTCGCCCAGCAGCCCTTTGGTTACCGCGCCGATCGGCTGCACGTCGACCAGACCGGCCAGCTTGCCGAGGTCGAGGACGCGCTCGGCGGCCTCCGCCGTATCCGTGACCGGAGTGGTGTTGGCCATGGCCAGGATCGCGGTGAACCCGCCGATCGCCGCAGCCGCCGAGCCGCTGGCGATGGTCTCGGCGTCCTCTCGACCCGGCTCACGCAGGTGGGTGTGGACGTCGACCAGACCGGGCAACGCGACCAGACCATCGGCGTCGATCGTCTCGGTGTCGGGGACCACCAGAGTGCCGATCTCGGCGATCCGACCGTCGCGGATCAGCAGGTCCTGGCGACCGGCGCCGAGCAGGTCGGCGCCCTTGATGAGGAGGCTCATGCGACAGATCCTTCGCCGGCAAGCAGGTGGTAGAGCACGGACATCCGGACGGCGACACCAGCCGAGACCTGGTCCAGGATCAGCGACTGCGCGGCGTCGGCGGCATCTGAGGCAATCTCCAGGCCACGGTTCATCGGTCCGGGGTGGAGGATGACGGTGTGCTTCTGGAGTGCCTTGAGCCGCTCCCGGGTCATGCCATAGCCCACGGTGTACTCACGGGCGGTCGGGAAGAAGCCCCCGCTCATCCGCTCGCGCTGCACCCGCAGCATCATCACGGCGTCAACGCTCGGCAGAACCGCGTCGAGGTCGTATGACGTGTCGAAGCCCTCGCTCTTGGCCCAGGTCGCGATTCCGCTGGGCATCAAGGTCGGCGGCGCAACGACAGTGACGCGGGCGCCCAGGGCCTTGAGGCAGATCAGATTCGACCGCAGCACGCGGGAATGCGTCAGGTCGCCCACGATGGCCACGTGCCTGCCCTCGAGATCGCCGAGGCGCTGGCGCATGGAGTAGGCGTCGAGCAGGGCCTGGGTGGGGTGCTCATGCAGTCCGTCACCGGCATTGATGACGACCGTGTCGACCCACCCGGACACCTGATGTGCGGCGCCGCTCGCCGAGTGCCGGATGACCAGGGCGTCGACACCCATGGCCGTGACGGTCAGGACCGTGTCGCGCAGGGACTCACCCTTGCTGGTCGACGACCCCTTGCCGGAGATGTTGATGACGTCAGCCGAGAGCCACTTGCCGGCTAGCTCGAATGAGGACCGGGTGCGGGTGGAGTCCTCGAAGAAGAGGTTCACCACCGTCCGCCCGCGTAGGGTCGGAAGCTTCTTGACCTCACGACGCTGAACGTCATGCATGGACTCGGCGGTGTCCAGAATGGCCAGGATGCCTTGCTTGTCAAGGTCATTCATTGACAACAGGTGACGCATCACCGGTCTCCTCCGCTGATTCGAACCTCATCGAGGCCGTCATGCTCGGCCAGGCGCACCTGCACGCGCTCGCTGCTGGAGGTCGGCAGGTTCTTGCCCACGTAGTCAGCGCGGATCGGCAGCTCCCGGTGTCCGCGGTCGACCAGGACCGCGAGCCGGACGGCCTGGGGTCGACCGAGCTCGGAGAGCGCGTCCAAGGCCGCGCGCACGGTTCGGCCCGAGAAGAGAACATCATCCACGAGCACGACGGTCTGGTCGTTGATCCCGGGGGCTGGGATGTCGGTGTGTTCGATCGCCCGGATCGGGTGACGACGCAGGTCGTCGCGGTGCATGGTGATGTCGAGTGCGCCGCAGGGGACATCACGGCCTTCGACCTCCGCCATCACGCGCACGAGGCGGCGCGCGAGCGCGACCCCACGGGTCGGGATACCGAGGACAACAAGGTTCTGGGAGCCCCGGTTGCGTTCGAGGATCTCGTGGGCCACGCGTCGCAAGGGCCGGGAGACGTCACCGGAGCTCATCACGACCCGGGCTGAGTCGTCAGGCTGGTCGCCCAAGGGGGCATCGGATGGTCGTGCAGAGTCTGGACGCGTCACGGCGCCGGACCTCCTTCCCCGCCTCACCGGACGGGTCGTTAAAGGATGTCGGTCGTCGACGACTCTACCCTGAGCCGTGACACCTTGGCGCGCAGGCCGCGCCGCAGCTCCCAACGTCAGTTCCGAGCACGGTTGCTCCCCATACGCGCTCGGGCTCCCCCGAGAGC
>DASVHT010000074.1:0-1835 GCA_036382455.1 Dermatophilaceae bacterium | reverse complement strand
GAACGGGGAACGATCGACGGCCATGACCTCGCCGCCATCGCCGGCAAACCCGAGCGACACACCGAACACGAAAAGACCTGGGCACCCCGGGCAGCCGCCATGACAACCCTCCCGTCAATCAGCCCACCAACCGTCCCGGTCAGGATCAGCAAGACCGAAAACGGACTTGTGCGGTCTCGTCCCAGTGAGTCCTGAACCCGCTGGCGAGGGGACTGGGGACTATCTCGCCGACCTGTGGGGTGCATTTACTCGAATGCGGGCGAGTTCAGTCCGTTCCTGACTTGCTCTTAACCCCAGAAGGTGGAGGTGGGGTCGTTGTCGATCTCGGTCAGGTGGGTGTCGATCCTGGTTGAGGGTGGGACCTGGTCGTAGGGGTGCCTTTGCCGTGGCGGTCTGCGCGGTACAGGGTCCAGGTGCGGTACTTGTCGGTCCACCGGAGTCGGGCAACTTCTTGACGTGTCCCGGTGGGATCTCCGTCTGGGCGCCAGGGTGGCCGGCAGTCGTAGATCGTGACGCTGGTCGTGTCGGCGGCGACCTCCAGGCGCATCTCGTGAAGAAACTCCGGTGGGGTCTTCGCGGCGGCCCAGCGGCGGATCCGCCGCAGGTCGGTGTCGGGGACGGCCATCAGGCGGCCTGCGCGTATTCGTGGATGAGCCCACCAAGGCGGTCCCGCCGCTGGACGGCCCCGGTGAGGATCGTCAGCTGCGGGGGAGTGGTCTGGCCGGCAGGCGGGGTGAGGTCGAGGCTGCGGTGTGGGCGGTGCTGGTTGTAGTGCTCGAGGTACTCGGTGAGGACCGCGTTCAGGTGGCGGGGTCCGGTGATCAGCAGCCAGTCAAGGCACTCACGGCGCAGGGTGCCGATGACGCGCTCTACATAGGCGTTTGCCTGCGGGGCGCGTACCGGGGTGCGGATCACTCGCATGCCCGTACTGGTGAAGACGGCGTCGAACGGGCTGGTGAATTTCGTGTCCCGATCACGCAGCAGGAACCGTCGGCCGGCGAGTTGCTCGTCCGCGCCCGATAGTAGGTTGCGTGCTTGCTGGGTCACCCACTCACCGGTCGGGTGGGTGGTGATCCCCGCGAGGTGGACGCGGCGGGTGTCGAGTTCGATGAACACGAGCACATACAACTGCCGCAGGAACACGGTGTCGACGGTGAAGAAGTCACATGCCACCATGCTGGAGGCCTGCTGGCGGATGAATTGCGACCACGACGGCCCAGCCGGTCTGGACGGGGGCAGTCCGGCGCGGCGCAGGACGTTGCGGACCGAGGTCGTAGATACCCGGATGCCGAGGCTGCGGAGCTCGCCGACGATCCGCTGGTAGCCCCAGTGCGGGTTCTCCCGCGCCAACCGCAGCACCAACTCGATGACCGATGGGTCCAGCGGCGGCCGCCCAGCTGAACGATGCGGGTAGGTCCACTTGCGGGCGACGAGCTTGCGGTGCCAGGCCAGAAGCGTCGCGGGTGTCACGACGAACGCAGGCCACGCGGCGCGGGGCAGCAGGCGCGACGCGGCGGCGAGGAACACCCGGTCGTGATCGCGGAGGTCGGGCCGGTTGACCTGCCGGCGCAGGATCGCGACTTCGTGGCGTAAGACGATGATCTCCACGTCACGACTGGCGGCCGGAGTCGAGCGGAGCAGGCACAACTGGAACAGCCGTATCAACGCCGTGTAGGCGAGCTTGAGCAGCACAATCGAAGCCTACGAGACGCTCGTGCAGGGCCGAATCGAGTAAATGCACCCCACACGCGCCCAGGCGGTCACCGTCGCCCAGCTGTCACCCCCAAGGCTGAACCCTTGATTCGTGAAGCACCGCAATGCGCATCACCCACCAC
>DASVHT010000073.1:0-11471 GCA_036382455.1 Dermatophilaceae bacterium | reverse complement strand
GTCGCGCGCGGCCTGGCCGAGGACGTCATCGAGAAGGGGGAACACCTGCGCCAGGGGGTGGGCCTCACGGTGGTCGTGCAGGGCGTCAGGGTGCAGCGTGATCGGGGCGTCGACCGTGTCGGCGTGCACACCCGCGGCGGCCGAGCGGAACCACGACTCGGCCACCTGCGCGCGTACGCGCCTCTGCAAGGACATGCTCTCCATTAGAACCTGAACCGGACCTATCTGGCCAGGCTGCGGGCCACGAAGCGTGGATGACTGGTCAGGTGAGGACACCAGCCCCGATACATCTCAGCGGAGCTCCCGGGCACGTTCTCACCATCAGCACGGAGCCGGCGCCCGCATGTATCGGGAAGCCGGCTCCCGCGAGCCGGCACAAGGATGCACCATTTCATCCCCTTTTTTAGCAAATGTCCGATTGGGGGGCTAGACAGTCAGACAACAGAAACGGCCCCGGCCCGGGGACCACCACGACCAGGGTCCCGACCGATTCACCCCAGCTGGAGGACAGGCGACCATGACGATCCTGCACGAAACCGTCATCAAGATCCGCGCATTCACGAGCAAGAACGTCGATTACCTCAACAACAACGAGCTGCGGCTCCAGCTGCACCTGGGCAAGAACATGCGCTCCGAGAGCGCCGAAGGTGCGGTGCTGATCAAGCTCAACATCGACGACTGCTCGTACAACGCCGTGGAGGTCGATTGTGGTCTGGATCCGGCCGACGCCATCGACGCCGCCATCGGGTCGCTGGTCGTGGTCCGCAATGAGCTCCGCATGAGAGCGGCAGCGGCATGAACAACCTGACCGCCGAGATCCTCGCCGGTTACGAGGCGCTGGACGAGGGCCGGAAACACGAGCTCCTCGACTGCATCGAGGGGCTCCTCGAAGAGCAACGCTCACAGCGGCGCGCCGAGCAGCGGGCAGCCAAGGCAGCTGTGGCATGACTGTCACGACCACTTGCCCGGACTGGTGCCAGTGCAGCCACACCGAAGGCCACGAGCATCCCTGTCACGACGGGGCCAGCTGGGGCAGCACCCCGAACATGCACGACGATGACCTCGACGTCATTGTCGCCGCAGGGTCGATCGAGACAGGCGCTCTGCGGGTCTACCTCAGCGTCGAGAGGAGTGCGAACCTGACGCCGACCCAAGCACGAGAGGTCGCCCGAAAGCTGCTCGAGGCCGCGTCCTGGGTGGCGAACCACAGCGTTGAGTGACAGCACGCACGGCAGCCTCCGCTTTGGGTTTGGCGGGGTTGTCTGGAATGATTCAGGCAAGCGCGTCTCCGTGCCGCTGCACCCCCCTGTATGCCGCGGGGACGCGCCCTCCAACCCCGTGTCGAGACGAACCGATACGGTGCCGTCGTGGCTCCTGACGACCTGACAGGCCTGGCTCGCACTGCCCGCCTGGACGTGCTCTTCACCGGGTATGCCGCCGATCGCGTCGCCGGCACGGTGAGCCTGGTCCGGGACGGTGACCGCATCATCGTCGTCGACCCGGGGATGGTGCCGACCAGAGCAGCGATCCTGAACCCGCTCGAGGAGCTCGGTGTGTCTGCTCGCGACGTCACCGACGTCGTGTTGAGCCACCACCACCCCGACCACACAGTCAATATCGCATTGTTCGGCGAGATACCGGTGCACGACTTCCAAGCCGTCTACCACCGTGACAGCTGGGAAGAGCGGCCCGCCGACGGCGTACACCTGACCCCATCCGTGTGGCTGCTCGCCACCCCCGGTCACACCTCCCAGGACCTGAGCGTCCTGGTGGGCACGGCCGAGCAAGTGGTCGTGCTGACCCACCTGTGGTGGACGGCCCAGGGTCCGCAGGAGGACCCGTACGCACCCGACCCCGAGGCCCTGCGGACCCAGCGCGAGCGGGTCCTGGCACTGGCAGATCTCGTGGTGCCGGGACATGGCCCAGCCTTCACCCCCGGTCCGAGCACGCCCCGGTAGACGGACACCGGTCACCGTCACGGCGGTTGAGCCTGGGTCTCCTGCCGGCCCGCGGCCACATCGCGGAGATCTTCATCGGCACGACGGCTTGGTCCCTACAACGTCAATGCGGTTCGGCGGTTCAACGGTGATAGGCCACCGCATGGGCGCGCCACATTGGGCTCGATGGGCGCGGCGACCAGCACATGGTGGCCGCGGTAGGGGAACTGCGATGACCGGCCTGCCGCAGCCGACCTCCGTACTCCAAACCCATGCAACCGTCCCCTTACACGGGCCCAGCAGGCGAACGCTAAGGCGCGTACCACCGTGGCAGCGGCGGGCAAAGCGTAGCCAGCGGAAACGGTTCGGTGCGACGGAGCAAGTCAAAATCCCCCGCTCGCGATAACCTCAGCCCATCAGGTAGTCAAATGAAATGGCAACGGATCGGTGCGAAGTGGACGACAAGATCAGCAGCGGACAGCTGCCAATGCTGTTGCGGCCCTTGTGTTTCTCTGACGAGGAACAGGCACGGCAGGCACACGGGGAACTTGCCCAGGATGCCTTCGACTTCCTCCTCGACCTGGAACGGGGGGAACCCTGGCCAGCGTACGTGGCGCGGCTGGACAACTTGCGTCTTGGAGTTGACGTCCCGAAGGGCTGGGTACCGGCGACTTTTCTCGTTGCTGAGGTGGATGGTCAGGTCATCGGCCGTGTTTCGATTCGACATCAGCTCAACCCGTACCTCGCAGATGTGGCCGGTCACATCGGCGTGGGGGTTCGTCCCGGGTTTCGTCGCCGCGGCTACGCGACGGCCATTCTGCGCCAGTCCCTCTTTGTCGCCGCGGCGACTGGTCTGGCGCGTGTGCTGGTGACCTGCGATGCCAACAACGTGGGAGCCATCAACGCCATCGAGGACTGTGGCGGTGTTCTGGAGAACGTCGCGGCAGCCCGCGGGCCGGTGCGCAAGTGCCGGTTCTGGGTCAATGCCAGCTCGCGAGCGACGCCCCCAACGCCTCTGGCGCCAGGCGCAGGGTTGACGCACGTCCCATTACTGGGCCGGTCCGAAGCAAAGTCCCAGATGACGGTAACGGCCAAAGCTGCTCCAACAGATTCCGCCACGGTCAGACTGCCAGCTTCACAACAGCATCAGTCACAAGAGAACAAATACGACTCGGCGATGGAGCAGCGGGTCAGTTCCATCAGTCTGGGCGTTGAGGATGTGAAGCGCTCTCGGGCGTTCTATGAGCGGTTGGGGTGGCAGGGTCAAGAGGTCGCAGAGACCGTCGTATTTCGCGTGGGCGCCATCGCGCTGGTCCTCTGGGGTCGAGACAAACTCGCGCTCGACTGCGGTGCCTTCGACGAGCGGGCGGGTGGATTCAGTGGCGTCGTCCTCTCGCACAACGTGCGTTCCGAAGCAGAGGTCGAGGACATCGTCACCTCGGCGGAACGCGCCGGCGCCACGGTGACCCGGCATGCCTCCCGCACCCCGCGCGGCGGCTATGCCGCTTTTTTTACTGACCCCGACGGCCACGGCTGGGAAGTCGCCCACAACCCAGCGTTCCCGCTCGCCGAAGAAGGTTCGACCACCATCCCAGACCTCAGCAGCACATAGTCATTGCCGCGTTTGCTGGAGGTGGGCGGCCAAGTCGAAGGTACGCGTCCACGGAGCCGACCGTGGTTGGGGGCGGCCATCGCCGCGAGGCCGCCTCTCGCCAGACGAACGGTCAGCCGCAAGAACCGCGAACTCGCCTCAGCTCGCGCCTCTTCGTCACCGCAAGAGGAACTCGCCAACCACCTGCGAGAACGACGCACGTCAGACACTGTGTTCGCAAAGGAATGTCCGCAACCCCCGCCCGGTAAAGATTCCCGCTAAGGGGCCTCATGCGGTGCATGCTCAGTCGGATGGTGGCGCGCTTGGCGCCAGAGGGCACGGTCCCCCCTTATGTGCCCTGGAAAACCTCCCTTATGTGCCCTGAGCGGCCCCTCGAGTGCCCTGACCCGTCCATCCTGGGCTGGGATCAGCCCCGGCGGGCATCGTCAGCAGAACTATCGTCGACCGGCCCGGAACGCCCCGTCAGGGCGCTGACCTGCAGGTTTGTCGGGAGATGCCGAACGCCCCCGACATCTCGAGGGCGTTCAGGGTCCGTCTCAACACGGAGCGCGCCCGAAGGGATTCGAACCCCCAACCTTCTGATCCGTAGTCAGATGCTCTATCCGTTGAGCTACGGGCGCGGGTGTCGCGTCCGGGATCGCCGGGCGCAACGTCGCGAAAGACTACCGGTTGTCCGGCCTCGGACGGAAATCCGCACCCGCCCTGGACACGCCTACAAAGACGGACCCTCGGCGCGCAACCGCTCCACCTCGGACATGGCTTCGCGAAGTCCGCTGAGCCACTCGTCGCTGTGTTCACCGACCAGGCGCACGCACCAGGCCAGCGCCTCCGAACGGGACCGCGCCACGCCGGCGTCGACGAGCGTGTCGAGCACCTGACGCTCACTTTGGCGCAGCCGGGTCATCGCCGGGACGGACAGGTGGGTGAACAGTCGGTTGTTCTCGCCGATCCTCGCACCCCAGGCAACGCTGCGGCCATACTTGGCCTGCGCCTCGTCCGCGATCTTCATCCGCTGCTCGCGGGTGTCCTCGCGCCAGCGCGTGATTCGCCCCTCCGCCGCCGCGGTCTCGCCGCTCTCGGGCGAAGGCAGCTCGCCGATCACCGTGATCTCGTCGCGGTCGACCGTGACACGAAGGTCGCCGGTGAACCACTCGTCAGGAACTCGCCCGGCGAACCAGGCCGCGGCGTCGCTGGCGTCGGGAAGGTCACCCTGTTGCCAGCCACCCGGCCGCCCGAATGGTCCACCCCGGCGGGGCCCACCGCCCCATCGACGCCCGCGCGGGCCAGAGAAGGTGTCGTGTTCGTGCGTCATGACTGACTCCTTAGCAGATTACAACTACAAATCGATTACATCATTACAATGCAACAAACGTGGGCAGTCAAGGCCATATTCCGCCCGATTCACCAGCGGTGGGGTCGCAGGCATTCCCTCGGGCTCACCCGAGGCCGTACCGTGACGGAACACAACAAGCGCGTCCAGCAAGGCGGCCACCCGATAGTCGGGGACCGCTATGACCACAACCGGCGGCAGGTAGCCCCAAGGGGCTCTGCGCGAAAGGGATGGCCCAATCTCATGACAACCACGGCAGAATCTCAGATCCAGAGCGACGGCTCCACCAGCCACGGCCGCCTTGCCGCCTGGGTGTCGGAGGTCGCAGCGCTGACGACACCGGACCGCATCTCATGGGTCACCGGCTCCGACGAGGAGTGGAAGACGCTGACCGACGGGCTCGTCGCAGCCGGCACGTTCACCCGCCTCAACGAGGACATCAAGCCCAACTCCTTCCATTGCGCCTCCAACCCCTCGGACGTCGCGCGCGTCGAGGATCGCACCTTCATCTGCTCGGTCGACGAGAAGGACGCCGGCCCCACCAACAACTGGATGGCCCCGGCCGAGATGAAGACGGTGATGAGGCACCTCTACCGGGGTTCGATGGCCGGACGCACGATGTACGTCATCCCCTTCGTCATGGGACGCCTCAATGCCGAGGACCCCAAGTTCGGCGTCGAGATCACAGACTCGGCGTACGTCGCGGTATCCATGCGCGTCATGGCTCTGTGCGGCACCGTCGTGCTGAAGAAGATCGAGGAGCTCGACGCCGACTTCGTCCCGGCGCTCCACTCGCTCGGCGCGCCACTCGCGGCCGGGGAGAAGGACGTCCCTTGGCCCTGCAACGACACCAAGTACATCGTGCAGTTCCCCGAGGAGCGGATGATCTGGTCCTATGGATCGGGCTATGGGGGCAACGCCCTGCTCGGCAAGAAGTGCTACAGCCTGCGTATCGCGTCCGTGATCGCCCGCGACGAGGGCTGGCTGGCCGAGCACATGCTGATCCTCAAGCTCACCTCCCCTCAGGACGAGACCCACTACGTCGTCGCTGCCTTCCCCAGCGCCTGCGGCAAGACCAACATGGCCATGCTGTCGCCGACCATCCCCGGCTGGAAGGTCCAGACGCTCGGTGACGACATCGCCTGGATGAGGTTCGGAAAGGACGGTCGCCTCTATGCCGTCAACCCCGAGTTCGGCTTCTTCGGCGTGGCCCCCGGCACCAACGAGAAGACGAACCCCAACGCGATGCGCACCATCGAGAAGGGCAACTCGGTCTTCACCAACGTCGCCCTGACCGACAACGGCGATGTCTGGTGGGAGGGGCTGGAGAACATGCCCGCCCACGCCACCGACTGGAAGGGCAACGACTGGACGCCTCAGGACGCCAAGAACGGGGTCCTGTCCAGCCACCCGAACTCCCGCTACTGCACGCCGATCGAGCAATGCCCCATCCTGGCGCCGGAGTACAACGACCCGCAGGGCGTGCCGATCTCGGCGATCCTCTTCGGCGGTCGGCGCAACACGACGATCCCCCTGGTCACCGAGTCCCGCGACTGGATCCACGGCACATTCATGGGTGCGACGCTCTCCTCGGAGACGACCGCCGCATCGACCGGTGAGGTAGGCGTCGTCCGGCGCGACCCGATGGCGATGCTGCCGTTCCTCGGGTACGACGCCGGCGACTACTTCAACCACTGGATCAAGATCGGCAAAGGAGCTGACGCCACCAAGCTGCCTAAGATCTTCTACGTCAACTGGTTCCGCCGCGACCACGACGGTTCCTTCCTGTGGCCCGGCTTCGGCGAGAACGGCCGCGTGCTCAAGTGGGTCGTCGAGCGCATCGAGGGCCGCGCCACGGCCCACGAGACCCCGATCGGCTATGTGCCCACCACGGAGTCTCTCGACACCGACGGCCTGGACATGACCCCGGAGCAGATCAGGGCGGCGCTGCACGTCTCCCCGCAGGAGTGGGAGACCGAGGTTACCCAGATCCAGGCATGGTTCCACAAGTTCGGCGACACCTTGCCAACGACGCTCCTGACCGAGCTCGACGGACTCAAGGCCCGTCTGGGCCTGACATGACACTCTGACCCATCCGTGAAGTCGCAAAGACCTACTGAATCGGCCACAGTTCGGTAGGTCTTTGCGACTTCACCAAGCGGAGTGGGCAGGTCTGTCGGTCGCCGGGCCTGTTGCCGGGCCTGTTGCCGGGAACGGTATGCCGCGCGGATCAGATGGCGGGGTATCGCCTGAGCTCGCGACGGGCCAGTGCCATCGTGTGGACCTCGTCCGGGCCGTCGGCCAGGTGGAGCATCCGGGCCTGGGCATAGAGCTCGGGCAACAGGGTGTCCTGGCTGACGCCCATACCGCCGTGCGCCTGCATGGAACGGTCGATGACCCACGTGGCCATCTCGGGCACCGCAACCTTGATGGCCGAGATCTCCACGGCCGCGCCGCGGTTGCCGACCGTGTCCATCAACCACGCGGTCTTGAGGACCAGGAGGCGCGCCTGCTCGATCCGGATCCGGCTCTGCGCAATCCATTCCTGCACCACACCCTGAGCGGCCAGGGGCTTGCCGAACGCCACGCGTTTCTGGACCCGCGTGCACATCAGGTCGTAGGCGCGCTCAGCCATGCCGATCAGACGCATGCAGTGGTGGATCCGACCCGGGCCGAGGCGCGCCTGACCGATGGCGAACCCACCGTTCCACTCGCCCAGGAGGTGGTCGCGCGGCACCCGCACCGCGTCATACAGGATCTCGCCGTGACCACCATGCGGGCCATCGGGGTAACCAAGGACATGGGTGGATCGCTGAACGCGAACGCCCGGCGTGTCCATCGGGACGACCACCATCGAGTGACGCCGGTGCTTCTCGCCGTCCGGGGATGACAGGCCCATCACCACAGCCACCTTGCACTCCGGCGCCATGGCTCCGCTGGACCACCACTTCCGCCCTGTCACGACCAGCTCGCCGGAGCTCTCGTCGAGCTCGATGCGGGTGGCGATGTTGTTGGCATCCGAGGAGGCGACGTCGGGCTCGGTCATGGAGTATGCCGAGCGAATAGTGCCTTCCAGCAAGGGTTTCAGCCACCGCTCCTGAAGTGCCGGGCTGGCGAAGTGCGCGAAGACCTCCATGTTGCCGGTGTCCGGCGCCGCGCAGTTCATCGCCTCTGGCGCGAGCATCGGCGAGCGGCCGGAGAGCTCCGCGAGCGGGGCATACTCCAGGTTGGTCAGACCGGCCCCGTGCTCGGTGCCCGGCAGGAAGAGGTTCCACAGACCGCGTTGACGCGCCTCTGCCTTCAACTCCTCCATGATCGGCGGGCGACCCCACGGGTTGGTCGAGGCCTGCGCCAGGACCTGGTCACGGAAGGTCGGCTCCGCGGGGTAGATCACCTCGTCGAGGAAGTCCTGCACACGCTTGCGCCACTGCTCGACCGCCGGGGTGTAGCCAAAGTCCATGACCGACAACCTAGACCGCCCTACCCACACACCGTGTTGGGCCCCCAACCGTGAGGTCGGGGGCCCGACAGGTGTCGGCGGAGGCGGCGAGATTTGAACTCGCGATGGGGATTAACCCAAACCCGCTTAGCAGGCGGGCGCCATAAACCGGGCTAGGCGACGCCTCCGTGCCACCTTGTCGGTCACCGCCTGCGACGACCGGTTCGGGAGCCTGCACAGGCTACCGGCGAGGGACGGGGTTTCACAAAACCGCACATCGGGTGACGTTGTCCGGGCCATCATGACCCAGCTCAGAATGACCGCGCCGGCCGCCGCAACTACTTCGTCGAGCAGATGTCGGTGTTGGCCGTCCGTGTCTTGATGGTCACGCTGGGAGAGGGTGTGGCGTTGGCGATGGCCGTCAACGTGTGCTTGGGAATCGGCGTGGTCCCCAGACGGTTGGGCACCGCGACCACGTTCGGACTGCCAGGACCGAGGCTGACCCGGATGACGCTGCCAACAGTGCCGTCCTGCACCAGAACGGCTCCGGGAAAGGCTGCGGCCACGGTTCGGGCGTCTTCGAGGTGGGCGCCCGAGTAGGCAACGGTGACACCCTGCTTGCGGTTGGTGCTGCTCGAGATGCCGCTGACTCTGAATCCCTGGAGGCGCAGGTCGTCTGCAGCCTGCTGCGCCAGACCGGTGACACCCGAGTCGTTGCTGACGTGCACCGTGATCTTGTCCGGCGTGACCGTCAGCACCGGTGGCGGCGTCGTCGGCGCGCTCGTGGGCGTGGGACCCGGCGCCGGCTTGGTGCCCGGCAGGGGCGCGTCGTCTCGGATCGACTTCCACAAGGCGTCGGCAGCCGACGTCCACTGCACGCGGTTGTGGTCCGGAGGGTAGGCCTCGATCGGCACGGTCACGAACCGGACCTGGGAGGACTTCAGGCCGACCACGCTCTGGGCAACTTCACGCAGGGCGTTGAGGTTTGCCAGCGCCGGGTCGGTGGTCAGGGACTTGGTGGCCGCGTCAAGGAATCGGAAGAGCTTGTCCGGTCGCAGGAGCAGGTTGCTGCTGGTCGCTTCCTGAACCATCGACGACAGGAACATCTGCTGCCGGGCGATCCGGCCGAGGTCCGACGCGTCGTTGCCGACGTTGTGACGAGCCCGCACGAATGCCAGCGCCTGGTCGCCGGTGACCCGGCTGCGGCCGGCCGGCAGGCGCAGACCGCTGAAGGAGTCGTTCACCGGGGCGGTCACACAGACCTGGACCGAGCCGAGCGCATCGACCATCGACTTGAAACCCAGGAAGTTCACCACCATGTAGTGGTCGATGAAGATGCCGGTGGTGCCCTCTACCGTGCGGATGAGGCAGGCGGGGCCGCCGAGCGAGTAGTTGGCGTTCCACTGCCGGATCGGGCCGTCGGCGACCGAGCTGTTCGGGTTCTTGCAGTCGCGTGGTGCGTGCGTCATCGAGTCACGAGGGACGCTGACGACAACCGCGGACCGTCGGTCGCCCGACAGGTGCAGGATCAGCGTCGTGTCCGAGCGGGCGCCCGACACCTGCCCGGTAGTTCCGAACTGGCTGGTGCCCAGGGCTCGGGTGTCCGAGCCGATCACGAGAATGTTGACCGGTTTGAGGTTGGTGAGCTTGTTGACGGAGTTGCTCTGCGGGCGCTTGCCCAGAAGCTTTGAGACGTCGAACTGCGTGATGTTGCCGTTGAGCTTCAGGTAGGTCATGACACCCAGCACGAGCAGCAGCACGAGACCCGCAGCCACGGCGATCGCGCCGCGTCGCAGCAGGGGATGGCGATGATCGTGTCGCCGAGCCCGTTGCACATCGTGCCTCGAGGGGTCGATCTGCGGGGAGGATGCGGAGTCGGGGCTTTCCTGGTGGTCGCCTGATCCCGGCTCCGTCACCTATGCACCTCTCGTCGTGTCATCCTGCGCCTGTCATCTCGCCGCCTGTGTATCTCGCTCCGAGACCTGGGCGTGAAATCTCAGATCATGGATTGTAGCCAGGCGCCCTGTGGACAGCCGCCATCGCCGCGCGCAGGTGAACCCCGCGGCACGAAGGGGCCACCCTGCACCGCCCCTGGATGCGACCGGTCAGCAGCGCTCAGACGAGGGTCTCGACGTCAAGCTCGCCCTCGGCATACCGCTTGCGCAGCACCTTCTTGTCGAACTTGCCCACACTGGTCTTGGGAACCTCGTCGATGAACGCCCAGCGCTCGGGCACCTGCCACCCGGCGACCCTGCTGCCGAGGAACTCCCTGAGCCCCGCGGCGTCGATGGTCGAGTCGGCAGCACGGACCACGGTGGCCAGCGGCCGCTCGCCCCACTTCTCGTCGGGTACGCCGACCACGGAGGCCTCGAGCACGTCGGGGTGGGCCATCAACACGTTCTCGAGATCGACGGAGGAGATCCACTCGCCACCGGACTTGATCACGTCCTTGGCACGGTCGGTGAGCTGCAGGAAGCCGTTGGGGGTGAGCGAACCGACGTCGCCGGTGCGCAGCCATCCGTCGTCGAACTTCGAGGCTGCCTCGGCCTGCTCAGCCTCGGTGTTGCTCCCGTTGTCGTAGTAGCTGCCGGTGATCCAGGGACCTCGGATCTCGAGCTCCCCCACGCTCTCGCCGTCCCAGGGCATCACGGTGCCGTCCGGACCGACGAGTCGCGCATCGAGGGCGGAGGCGATGCGCCCCTGGGTCTGGCGGTAGAACCAGTGCTCGTCCCCGGTCGTACCGACCGGTGCCACGGCGGTGGACCCCAGCGGCGACATCTCCGTCATACCCCAGGCGTGGATCACCTGGATGCCGTGCCGCTCGTCGTAGGCCTTCATCAGCGAAGGCGGGCAGGCCGACCCACCGACGATCACAGTCCGCAGGCTGGAGGTGTCGGTCGGGTTCGCGTCGAGGTAGCGCAGCAGATCGGTCCAGATGGTGGGGACGGCGCCACCACCGGTGACCTTCTCGGCCTCGATCATCTTCGCCAGAGGCTCCGCCTGGAGGAACCGGTCAGGCATGATCAGCGATGCGCCCACCATCAGGGCCGCGTACGGCAGTCCCCAGGCGTTGGCGTGGAACATGGGGACCACCGCCAGCAGCCGGTCGCCCTGGGCGAAACCCATGCCCATGACCACCTGCATCGTGTGCAG